>JBDOMQ010000085.1:0-19895 GCA_039831725.1 Pirellulales bacterium | reverse complement strand
CGAGGATCGGCAAGAGATGAGGCAATAATTTCCGCACCAGGAAAAGCATGCCGGAGGCTGTGGCCTGATGGGACAGCTACGGTGATTGCACCTGAGGCAACAGCAGCTTTGCATCCATTTTCCGAATCTTCGAAGACAAGCATGTGTTTGGCCTGAGTACCAACTTTCTTTGCGGCTAAAAGATAGATTTCAGGATCGGGTTTTCCAGCACTGATATCAGCTGATGTCAGGATAAAAGTAAAGTTGTGAATGAGGCCAACGCGGGTGAGAACATCGTGGGCGAATTCTGGCCCACTGCTTGTTGCAACACCGAGAGTGATATCCAGTAGCCGAATGTGTTCAATTAACTCTTTTGCACCCGGCATGAGTGCGAGTCGTGTTGAAAGAAGAGTTTGGAAAATATCTTTTGTTTCACTCGCAAGAGTTTCAACAGTATCAGTTAGCCCATGCCATTCGATCATAATGGACAATGCCTTCTGCTGAGGACGTCCCATCATTGCATCGAGAAGATCAGCGTCAAAGGTTTTCCCACGACGTCTTAATAACTCGGTCCCCACATCCTGATAGAGTTCTTCTGTATTCACGAGCAGACCATCGAGATCAAAGACAGCAGCGTGTATGTCAAACGGTGATTCCTTAAAATCTTTGCCCATTTTCTTTCCTTGAGTGGTGGAGTTTTTCAGCCGGAGATCATGGGATATCACGCCGTCAGTCCAGCCAATAAACGGCTTGGAATGTGTTGAAGTCTCACGTTTCTACCGGTACTGGTGACGATGAGACACTATTTGGTACGAAAACAGCAAGAAACGGCACTTTCTGCTCCTTGCAGCACTCGACGTAGGGTCGTACAACGTACTCTTCGAGAATCGTATTGTAGATTCGGTTGACGTAGGGGTACCCAGATTTATGACTACAGCGAGTAGTTCGTTGGCAATTCTTCTTGAACCAAAAAACAGGAGCGATACCGTCAACAAGGCCTTGGGTGCTGGGCGAAGTATTTCCCGACTATTGGCTACATTGGTGCCATCTATACGTATCCACTTCAGACAGATGATTGCAGATAAGTTGTTTATCTCTGCAGAAGCCGCAGCAGGTGGCTATAGAGTTGAACATACCAACCCCGAACCGCCTCTAGCACTTTGCTCTATCGGCCAAGATGTCCACAAAGATTTGCCCACGAATGGAAGGAACACTTAAATGTCTCACGCGAGTCCAAAACTTCATAATGCAATGTGGCCAGGCCTTGTTGGGAAGGGGACTGACGAGGGTCAGGAGCCACCGATATCGTTGGACCGAATGTTGGAACTAACAGCAGCAGCGGAAGTTGACGGCCAGAAATTTGATGGAATTGACTATTTCCTTTTCTTACCACATACCAATCCTGAAGCGACCGATGACGAACTCTTTAAGATCGCTGACAAAATTGCGAGTCATGGTTTTGCAGTAGGTTCACTTGTTGCACCAGTTTGGCCGGGTACAGTTGGTGATTCGGCAATGGGCGATGCTGAGTCACGAGAAAAGTTCTTGTCAGCGGTGAAAATGGCGTGTCGTATCGCCAGAGTTTTTGAGCAACACGGAGTCAGGAAATATGGCGTTATCCGTATTGATTCAGCTGAGTTTGGAGTTGCCAAGTGGCGAGAGGATGCCAAAGCAGGTACCGCAAGAATAGTTGAAACCTTTAAGGAGGCGGCTCAAATCGCTGCCGATAATGGACAGAGGCTTGCAGCAGAGGGAGAGATCTGCTGGGCCGGCATGCATTCCTGGCGAGATATGCTTGATGTTCTTGAGGGAGTTGGCATGCCGGAAACGCTTGGTTTTCAGGCTGACTTGGCACACACATATCTTTACATGCTCGGCTGTAACGCCCCCGAGCATGCCTTGGTCAACTCAGATTGTACAACTGAAGAGTTCTACGCTGCATATAAACAGATGACGGACAAACTGCGACCGTGGACAATTGATTTTCATGTTGCACAGAATGATGGCGAAATTCATGGAGCGGGTTCACACGATAAAACTGGGAAACATTGCCCAGCAGATGATCCCAACGGAAAACTCGATATCGTGAAATGTTCTGGGTACTGGCTTGAGGATGCTTCTTCTCGATGCATCGAACATATCTGCTGGGATGGCTGCATGTTTCCGAATGAAACGCTTGAAAACCCAGCAACATGGAACACAATTTTAAAGACAATGATTGCTGTGCGCGATGCACATGGTTGGAACTAAAATAGATGGCGAAAGGAATATATTGATGGCAAAACCTCTCCGTATTGGCATGATTGGCTACGGTTTTATGGGGCGTGCGCACTCCAACGGCTACAACCGTGTAAAGAATTTTTTCGACCTTGAGTATGTGCCGGTTCTGCAGGCTGTTGCTGCACGAGATACCGAGAAAGCACAAGCCTTCGCTAGTAAGTGGGGGTACCAACGTGTTGAAAATGATTGGCGAAAACTTGTCGCCTCCGATGATATTGACGCAATTGATATTTGTACTCCAAACAATCTTCATGCCGACATAGCGATAGAAGCAGCCAAGCACGGAAAAGCCATTTTGTGCGAGAAGCCTTTGTCGATGGATACCGCAGAAGGTGAGATCATGTGTGAGGCTGTTGAGAAGGCCGGCGTGCCAAATACGGTCTGGTACAACTATCGAAGAATTCCAGCCGTAACATTCGCCAAGCAATTGATTGACGACGGCCGGCTTGGTCGAGTCTTCCATTACCGAGCCAATTTTCTTCAGGACTGGACAATCAATTCGGACCTGCCTCAAGGTGGTGAAGCCCTGTGGCGGCTTGATGCAAAGGTCGCTGGCAGTGGTGTAACGGGCGATTTACTTGCCCATTGCATCGACACCGCACTTTGGCTGAATGGATCAGTTTCTGATGTGACAGCCATGACCGAAACATTTGTGAAGGAACGAACGCATCAACTAACTGGTAAAAGAGAGCCAGTTGAAATCGATGACGCCTGCTCGTTTCTTTGCCATTTCGAAAACGGCTCGCTTGGTCTTTTCGAGAGCACGCGATATGCCCGTGGCCACAAGGCGCTCTACACACTTGAGATCAACGGTGAGAACATGAGTCTGAAGTGGGATCTTCATGATCTTCATCGTTTAGAAATCTTTGATTATAGTGACGAAGGTCCGGAACGTGGCTGGAAGAGTGTTCATGTCACAGATGGGGAGCACCCGTATATGGGCAACTGGTGGGTACCAGGTCTGGCAATTGGCTATGAGCATTCATTTGTTCATCAGGTTGCGGACTTTTTGACCTGTTACGCAAAGGGCGAGCCCTGTCATCCGACATTTCGTGACGCACTTGAAACGCAACGAGTGTGTGATGCAGTGCTTGCGAGCGCGAAAAGTCACGCATGGTCAAAAGTGAATAGCTAGCCGTCGTTTTCGTGTGAGTTGCTTTGCCTTACGGGTCGGGATAGGCTGAATGGTGAAAAATGAAGCGACTTGTTGGGGTGCCGTCGATAACTTGGTTTTGTTTCCGAGTCGTACTGCTTATGGGCACAATTTCTGCAGTACGCCGTAATTTTGTGAGAATTTTTCAATGTACTTCACAATGTCCTGCCCGCACTGCGATAAAAGTCTCAAGGTTCGGGATGAACTTGTTGGTAACACGGCACGTTGTCCGCATTGTCGCGGTTCGATAACTGTAAAACGGCCAGAAGTAGGTGCGGCTTCCGCTGGTTCAGGCCAATCATCTAGCGGTGCAACCAGCAAGCAAACGGCAGAGTCAGTCGAGCGGGCTCGAGTTCTGTCGGTCACTGCGAACACGAATGTAAATATAGGACTCTATGCTTTATTTGGTCTCGTAGCGACGGTTATCTTTTATCTTTTGCTTTTACCTTTTGCTGGACCACGAGATGATCGCTCATATCTAGGCCGTCTCTTTATGGGTGGAGAAGGTTCGACAATGGCGACCGGTCAGTGGGTTCCATACACAGAAGTATTCTTGTTTTTCTGGGCAGCGACCATGCTTGTTGGCAAACTTCGAAAGATTCGTCGCCAGCAGCGAGCAATGTTGTTTGATGTTCTGCCGAGTGAAATTGGAGAAAAGATTACAGAAAGAAATCTCGATAAGTTTCTGGAATACATTAGTGAACTCCCAAAAAATGCTGTTGGCAGTTTTCTTGTGACTCGATGTGTGCGAGGCCTTGAGCATTTTCGTGTCCGAAAGAGTGCGGCCGATACGGCCACGATGCTTTCGAGTCAGTCAGATCTCGATGCCGGTAGTGTTGACTCAAGTTACACGATGTTTCATGTTTTCATCTGGGCAATTCCAATTTTAGGATTTCTCGGAACTGTTATCGGTGTGAGTTCTGCCGTTGGTGGATTTACCGATACGCTGAGTAGTTCAAGTGATATGGAATCACTGAAGGTTGGTCTAAAAAGTATTACAGGCGGGCTTGGTACATCATTTGATACCACGCTAGTTGCTCTCGCGATGGCGATGATCCTTACATTTCCGGTGAGTGCTCTTCAGAAGCTTGAAGGCGACGTTATTGGTGAAGTTGATGAATACACCAATGAGTATCTTTTGCGTCGACTTGAAGATGGAAGGAATACCGAAGACCATCGCATGCCTGCTGCAAATCGTAATGACATGCAGGACGTTGTCCAGGCAGCTTTGAAGGTGCACCGTGCCGAACTCGAGGGCTGGATTGGGCAGCTCAAGACTCTCGGTAAAGGCGTCGCTGCAGATCTGTTTGATTCGTGGAAGAAAATTGATGAGAAGCAGACCGAGCGGATTACTCAGACGGAGCAATCATTGACAAATTTTGTCGGTAAACTTGATGGTATGGGAGAGAAACTCGCAGAAAAAGTCGAAGAGGGCTGGAGTAATGCGCATGATCGGCTGTATGAAAAAAATGCGGGACAGGTTGAGCAGCTAGGCAAAATGGTTGAATCGACACGCGATGAAATAGCAGCTATGGCTTCCACGGCACAAGACGCAAGGGGACGGTCCACAGACCTCATGTCAGAGGCTGCAAGTAGTGTGCAGGAATACACACATTCGTTGCAAAAAAGTCTATCGGAGCTTGCGGAGACAATGGAACGACTGAATGGTCAAACCATTAACGTTGAAATGAAGCAGCGTGGTTGGTTTGGTATCGGTGGCGGGAAGAAAAAGAAGCCTGAAGAGAATAGTAAAATAAAGTATCGAACCTAAATTGCTGGTCGATTGTGTCTGTTCATGTGTTCGTGCAAGGTGGCAGGCTGTGTAACCACATGGAATCAACGTCATGGCCCGTAGGCAAAAAAAGAAACAGGAGATATCGCTTTTTCCGTTTCTCGATATTTTGGCATGCGTGATCGGAAACTTGATTCTGATAATCACGGCTGTTGTTCTGGAGTCTGTTGACAGCGACAAAATAGCCGAACAATTTCAAAATGAGGCCATCCAGCAACAGACTGAAGAAAATCTTGAGGCCATTCGGAAACTTGAGGAGAGTCTAGAAAAGCTCAAGCAAGAGAGTATCTCAAGTGATAGTCGCGTGCAAAAGGCCCAACAGCAGCTAGTCAAAGCCGAACGTGCTCAACGTGAAGCCAGGAAACGATTGCTGGATGTACCGCCTCCACCACCTCCACCAGATGATGAAGATAAAGCAGAGCTAAAAAACAGAGAGCTTGGGATTCAGCAAATCATTGCAGAAATAGATAGAATTCAAGCCAAGATTGCAGATAAAAAGAAGAAGCCAGATCAGACGATTTCTGTACTGTATGAAAATAAAGGTCGAGGTGGTGTTCGGCGTCCATTTTTTGTCGAAGTAACAAAAGATAATCTGGTGTTACTCCCGAATGCACTTGATTTTAAGAATCTCTTTGACACGGAAAAACCGATTAAGGTACCAGTTGCAAAAGCTGGTAGTGACAAATCATTTAAGAAACTACTTGACTATGTGCTGACTCATCTCGGAAAAACAGGCCTTCTTCGAAGAAGAAGGGACACAATTATTACGTTTCTGGTTCGGCCAGAGGGTGTGAATTCATACCGAGCGGTCAAGAAAGTAGTTGATCAATACGAAAAGACAAATGAAAAGCGTCTCGTTGTTGGTATGTTGCCAAACGGAGCGCCGGTCCTGGATGCATTAAGTGGAAAGGCACCACTGCCGGGCGAGGGTAAAATTCTCCTTGACTGACGGCGTATACTTTAAAGTGATCAAAAACATGGTGAGAAAGGAAAGGGATAATGGCTCGGCGTAGAAGTAAAACCTCAGCAACGGGTGCCAATATGGACTCTTTGCTTGACGCGCTCACCAATGTGGTTGGCATTCTTGTGATTGTTCTCGTGGCCGTGCAGATATCAAGTCAAGAGGCGGCGCGACGAATGGAGGAGATGATTGCGCAAATTGATCCAGCGGAACAAGAGCGGATTAAGCAAGCAGCGGCAGACTCGGAGTCCAAGCTGAAAGAAATGGAACTTGCGCTGAAGTCGGAATCTGAAAAAGACAAGATTGATCCCGACAAGTTACTGGCGTCGCTCCAGGATGATATCGCAGCGGCTGAACTGAAAGCAAAGAAGGATTTACTTGCTGCGGAGGCGGCTGAGAAAGAGGCTGAAGAAAAAAAGCTAGCAGCTGAAGAACTTCGTAAGAGGTTGATGTCACAACTCGCTGAGCTTGAAGACAAGGAGAAAGAATTTACTGTTGCAAAGACAGACTTGTTGGCCAAGTTGGAAAATATGCCAACTCTCAACGCACCGCCTCCTAAAGAAGTTCGGCCACCGACCCCTAAAGATATTCCACGGAACAAAGACGGGAATGCACTTCTTCAGGAGCGAAAAGTCCTTGTCACGAATGGAAAAGTTATTCCATTCGTTGACCCTGGTAAGCAAATGGAGACGGCAATCAAAAATCGGTTAAAGATGATTATCGATAAGAACAAGATAAATGTAGGAGAGGGGAACTACATTTCGAATGAAGCGCAAGCGATGAAGTTGATCGATGAATTCAATAAAGACCCGGCCAAGAATAAATACTTTGATCTGAAACTGGTTCGTGCCGGGAAGCAAATAAGGGTGGAGATTGTTCCGACTGAAGAATGTGGCGAAGCGCCTGAGAAAGCGGTGCGAGGGATCTTTGGAACAGTCCTTCGCAATATGCAGGGAAAATGGTATCTCAGATACTTAGTTGAACCGGACTCTTTTGAGACGTATATGGCGATGCGAAAGGTGACAGACAGCAGTGGTTTTTATGCAGGCTGGACAATCATTGACCCAGGCAGTTATCTCCATAGCCTGTCCAGTGGGTATAACATTGGAGTGAAACCACCTCCACGGCCTCCGAGAGACCCTGGAAAGCCGGGTCCTGTGAAGGGTGTTCTGGATTGAGGATATATCTGCTTGCTACAAAGTAGAAAAGGTTCTTGCTTGCCTTTGTATGAAGGGACATCGAGTCAATGGTGACTATCTTCTTTGTCATCACGATTTGTTTTTTCATATCTCTGACAGGCTGTAATAACGTTCACTCGGTTCCCCTTTCAGGTCAAATCGATGGCCTTTCAATGGCTCCGGGATTGTGGGACGGTGAGGTCATTTCATGGGTTCCTGCACAGGTGGAAGATTATAAAAGATATGTGCCGGTTGTATGTAAACATAACGATGAGTTGGTCGCAAAACGAATCATAGGACTTCCGGGAGAGTCTGTTCGAATTGTGGATGGCGAACTTGTTAAAGACGGAGAGATGCTTAGAAAGAATCCTCACCTGCTTCAGCAGTTTGGTCTTGTCATTGATAGGAAGGTGGATTCTTGGAGAGATGCAACGCAGTCATGGAGACAATTGAACAACACCTTGGTGTGTGAACATGTGAGTCCAAAGCACATTGCATGGTTAACGTTTCATCCAGAATCATCACTGGGCATAGTTCCGGCTATCGATGGCGTGCGTGTTTATGATGATGTGTCATGGCTGTCAAAGGAAACCCGACGTCTGGACGTTGTCCAAGATGTCGGAATTTCAGCTGTGCTTGATATAGATCTTCATGAAGGGTGTGGTCTGGAAATATTAGTCGGAAAAAACCAGAACATGGCACGACTTGTTATCAGGAAGCAAGGACGACTTGCAATTATTGCAGGAAGGCTCGATGGCCAATTTGTTGTAACGGCATGGCCGATACCTCGAAGTCATCAAGAACTTTCCGAGGGTCACCGTCATGCTAGCGTGCCTTTTGCCTTCGAGGTTCCTAAAGAGTGGTCTGCTGAATCAGCGATAGCGCATGAGGAATATCAGCCGCAAGACGTATCTTCACTCGTTCTTGGGGTCAAAATTCTTGGAGAGAGCCGTGAGGTATCTGAAAAGGAAATGTGCACGGTCACGGCTGAAAACTTACTGGTATGGCGGGATATACAGTGGCTCGCAACGCCAAATAAAAGTGAATGGTCCGTTCCAGCAGGACATGTTTTTGTATTAGGTGATTGCCCAGCTGCAAGTAGAGACAGCAGGCACTGGGGTTCTCTTCCTATTGATGCGATTCAAGGAAAGGTGCTCCAGCCACCACCTCGTGAATCATTTGCTTTCCAGTTGCATCAAAACTGAAACAGCTCTGCGAGAGGGAATCGTGGCCCTGTACAAAAGACGTTAGCTTTTCTGAGGGCATAGACGATTGGCATCGTGGAGTACGCATACAGAATCAGCTTGCTGAATAAGGCGATTGACTGCGTCAGGAGTCTCTGCATGCCCAATATCAAGATCTTCGACTAATTCCTGTTCCAGTTGAGATAGAAGAACAAGACGTCGATCACCGAGAACTCGAGCAAATAGAGATGTTTGGAGAGCATCCTTGTGCAATCTGATGTCATCAGAATCAGAGGCCTCACGGAGGAGCATCCGTAATTCAATCCCTTGTCGCCAGCGAGTGAATACCATGCCTGGCTCCTCACGCATGGTACAAGCCACGCAGATTGTTCCATCGTGGCTTGTCACGCGAGCAGCGGCAGCAAGTGCCCTCGTAAGATCAACGAAGCTACATGGTTGGTCTGCTATGCCCGCGATTGTCAGCGCTGAAGGTGATCGAGGAGGGGGTCGCCACTCTTTTGCAAGTAATCTGGCCTGTGTAACTGATGCATCAGGAAAACCAAACGCTGCACCGGCTAATGTTTGATTGTTTCCAGCTACGAGATGTAATGACGCAAGGACACCAAGCTGCGCTGTGATTTGTTCTGCTTCATCTCGCCAGTGACGGAGAGCCCGCCGTCTATTTTTAAGTAGTGACGTGACCAACGCCTGGCGGCGATTCTGTCGTGCAAAACTTGGCCAGAGTTCACCCTCAGGAGAACGACCACTGAGGCTTGCATCGTAGCCAAAGGTTCCAACGGCAAGTACGACATCAGCGTCCACCAGACTGCGGGCGAGGTGGAGTGGTTCACCGCTTTCATCAGCAAGGAGATAGGCTGTTCCACTATCGTTAAGAGGGTCAAATGTGGTTACAGAAAATGGTTGGTTCGGTGTGCAAGCGGAACCAAGAGTGAGAGACGGATCGTCTGATTGTATGTTTGGCGATGCAATGACAAGTTGAATATCTTCAGCACGGACTCCACCAGCTTGCAGACTTTCAAGAATGGCAAGATATATTGCATCTGAAAGGAGTTGGCCGCCGGGCAGATGTCCGGCTTGGGCGATGACAACTCTATCACCGGGAACAACGTGATCAGGTAAGGCCGGGCCAGCAACAGGCTGCAACAAGGCATCTCGTACAACACCGACCGAGGCATCAGTGTCAAAACCTTTCGGGCCTCGCAGTTCTACTATTTCAGTAGATGGTTGGCAATTGATGACAAGCGGGTTGTCTCTACCGTAGTTCAGGTGAACTTTCAAAGTATTCTCGAATTTGAGAGTTAATTCAGTGGATGTGTATGAAAAACGTAAGCCGATTCACAATTAAATTCTAGGTCATGGCCCTTTCTTAGGAACAAAAGCGGGTGCCTAATGAACGCTGTTAGAAAAATTTTAGGACTACAAGAAATGGCCAGTCGTATTAATTCATAAAAATAGTGGTTCATCTGCAAACAGGTTTGTTATTCAGTATGATCAATTTAACCGGCAGAGGTTTGTCTGCTGTTGCAGTTGTTGTAAATGGCACTGAGTGACTTACTTGCGGCATCGCTTATCTTTCCCTGTTCTAACGTCGATAGTTAAAGTTGGACTTAGAAAAGTTCCACCTGACAGCAACGTTTTTATGTGGGTGAACGAATTGAGGCTCACAGAACTTGTCTGGGATTATTTTTGAACGCTATTGCGATAGATATGGAGTTGGACCGATGAGCAGTTTCCACTATGTAGCATCTAAGAAAGCACAACTCTATTTGGTACCAGCAGGTCTCTTCTTCATGTTTGTGACAGTTTTCAGTATGCCTGTTTACGCTGACGAAATCGTAATGAGTACTGATGCGATTACCTTCAACGAAACAAATATGCCGGGTGTATCATGTGATTGCGAAGGAAATCGTCAGCCTCCATGGCATGGGAATGTTGGAGGACGTTGCTGCAATCGTCCCTGCTGTCCACCGCCGACACATTTCCATGCTGATGCATGTGGCCAGCTCAGAGCGAAAGAAGAGGCAAGAAGTCATTGCGTGGCACTGCCTCCTACATTTCCGAGATTCGATGCATGGCGGCATACTGGCAGGTTGCCCTCTCCGAGGCCTATCGCCATGCCTCGGTGCCATCATTGTGGGATGCCAATTCCAGTTGGCATGTAAGGTGTAGTCTCTAAAAAGACCAGTGTCCTGCTATGAGTGAAATAGAAGAGGCACAAGAATTCACACGAGAAGAGTTGCAGCGACTCCACCTGATAATGTGTGATCCTGGAAGCAGATGCCAATGCAGTGACGGATCGATTCCGGCAACCTGTTTCCACTACAAAAGCAAAAGCTGATTCTTTCACAACTCGCAGCAAGCTAATCAGCGGTCTTCTACAAAGCTACAGATGGCTATATTGGGTGTCAGAGGATGGCAGGAGTGCATCCCTCTGAAGAAGCTGATTGTGGATTCAAGCTTCATTCAGATGTAGTAGAATACAATACATGGTTCCTGCGACTTGCGAGGGATTCATTGCGTTGATGGACCTGCGTTGTTTCCAACCCAAGCACAAAATACCATGTATTCGAAAACTTGTATTTGCTCTTTGATGCTGCTATTCATCAGCATTCAGCTGTATCCGGCTCATACGCATGCCGTAGAAACACAAACAACAGCACCACCAAACATTGTGTTTTTCTTCGCAGATGACCAAACCACGAGTACGCTGGGCTGTTACGGGAATCCTGTTATTCAGACACCCAACATCGATGCGTTGGCACGAGCAGGTACGAGGTTTGATAACGCCTGTGTAAGCCATTCAATTTGCTGGGTCAGTCGCACCAGTATTCTTTGTGGATTGACTGGCCGCAGTTTTGGAACCTCGAGCAATCCGGACGTTGCGACTCCTGCAGCCGTCAACACCCTCTACAGTGACCTTTTACGAGAAAATGGTTATCGCACCGGCTACTTTGGCAAGTGGCACGCCAAGATGCCGCGCAAATACCAACGAGAAGATCACTTCGATGAATTTGAGGCAATTGGACGCAACCCTTTTTACAAGAAGCAGCCCGACGGGAGTTTGCGTCACGAGACCGAAGTGATTGTCGATCGTGGTATTCAATTTATTCAGTCTCAACCAAAAAATAAGCCCTTTGCATTAAACATGTGGTTCAATGCGTGCCACGCAGAAGATAGTGATCGCAGGCCAGGAATTGGGCATTTTCCGTGGCCGCGGGCCGTCGACGGAATGTACGACGACAATGAGATTGCTCCTCCGCGGTTACAAGCACCAGAAATTTTTAATGCTCTTCCAGAGTTTTTGCAGACCACGGTTAATCGTGAACGTTTCTTTTGGCGGTGGAACACTAATGAAAAATATCAGACAAACGTTCGTGCCTACTACCGAATGGTGAGCGGAATTGATAACGCGATTGGTCGCTTCAGGCAAGCTCTCGAAG
The DNA here is from genome assembly GCA_039831725.1 of Pirellulales bacterium. Lineage (GTDB taxonomy): Bacteria > Planctomycetota > Planctomycetia > Pirellulales > UBA1268 > UBA1268. The sequence goes on along the minus strand of JBDOMQ010000085.1, from coordinate 7,907 downwards.
TAGCGGGGTTGGCTGACAATACGATCATCGTCTATTCGGCAGATAATGGTTACTACATGGGGAACCGCGGTTTAGCAGGAAAGTGGTCTCATTTTGAAGAATCACTTCGTGTCCCCCTGATTATTTACGATCCGCGAGTGAAACCATCACAGCGTGGGCATGTGGCAAACGTGACGGCCCTGAATATTGATTTACCAGCCACATTTCTGGACTGGGCAGGTGTGGAAATTCCGGAACGCTATCAAGGCCATAGCTTGCAGCCAATCGTGAATGGTGAAAATCAGAAAAACTGGAGAAAAGAAACATTTCATGAGCACTTTGCCGTTCGCAATCGCATTCCCGCCTTTGAGGGTCTACGAAATGAGAACTATAAGTACGTTCGCTATTTTGATCATGAGAATCATGAATTTCTTCATGATCTAAAGAATGATCCGGATGAATTAGTCAACCTGGCAAGCAACCCTGATTACAAAAGCGTACTTGAGTCCATGCGGCAGCGCACAACAGAAAAAGTGGACGAGTATGGTGGTCCCCTCGATCCCATCACAAGGTTCAGTCAATCAACGGATCCAATGCCAATGGCCTCAGCTAACAATGTGGGCGGGATCGACGCCAAAGGCTTTATGAAAGTATTTGACGGCAAAACACTTCGTCAATGGTCAGGTGATATGGAGTACTGGTCAGTGCAGGATGGAGCCATTACAGGAACCACAGATGGAAGCCTGAAAATGAATCGCTTTTTAACGTGGAAAGGATCAACCATTCGCAACTTTGATCTTCACGTCAAAGTAAAAGTCACAGACGGTGGAAACAGTGGAATTCAATATCGGGGTACTTCCCGCCCTGACCTTGGGCTTGATGTTGTGACGGGGTATCAATGTGATGTGGTGGCAAACAATCCACTGTACAACGGAATGCTTTATGAAGAGAAAGAGCGACGAATCCTTGCTCGCACAGGTAATCAAGTGATTATTGATCCGCAAGGACAGAGTTGGATTATCGATACGTGGCAAGTGCCGAAGGTAACTCCTAATGAGTGGCACGAGTACCGTGTTTTGGTGGAGGGAAATCACCACCGCCATTGGATCGATAAAGTCAACACAGTGGATGTCATCGACCTCGATAAAGGTGGAAGAAAATTAGAAGGAGTACTAGCGGTTCAGGTGCATGTGGGCCCCGCAATGACGATCCAATACAAAGATTTTGAGATAAAGCATCTCCCCGATGATCTGCCATTGCAAACTGCGGCGGATCATCCCATTCCGGATGATGCGATAGGAGAACGTCCGCAAGGCCGACTGCCTAAAGGATGGACTCCTCCTATTTATGGCGAAAAAAAATAGAAACTTGCTTGTTGAGGCAGCCCTTCGAGAGAGTAGTCCCTAGCTGAAAGTCTCAAACTCATTGAGGTTTATCAATGCTGCCAAGCCACCCATCCCGAGGCTGATTGCGCTCTATAGGTGTCATTACAATGAGATAGAAATTCCTGTCGCTATTGAAGTGGAGGTCCCAAAGAGACCATTGCTTAATTGTTACTGAAATATCAGTGGTGATAGAATCGCCACGACAACAGTCACAGTGACGGCACCCGCGATATCGAGTCCTATACCAGCCCGCATCATTGATCGAAGTGGGACGCGTCCGGTGCCGTAGACAATCGCATTACACGGGGTACTGACTGGCATCATAAAGCCAAGACTCGCAGCAAGTGTGGCAGCGATTGCAGTTGATAACGGGTCACCCCCGGAAGCCGATGCCAAGGCAATTGCAACCGGAACAACCATATTTGCACTCGCTGTATTGCTCGTAAATTCGCTTGTGAAAACAGCGACAACTGCAGCAGCTCCGATGAGAACCCATCCACTCGTATCGTTTGGAAGCCATGCAGTGAGGCCTTTCCCAATAGCCTCCGCCAGGCCAGTCTGAAACGCGAGAGACCCAAGTGCCATACCACCGCCGTAGAGAAGAATAATACCCCAGTCGATTCCTGCAGCCTGTTGCCACTGCAGAACGCGTGAAGACTGCTTTGTTTGTCCATTGCCGGGAAGAATGAAAAGAAGCATTGCCCCTAATATTGCCGCAACACCTTCCGGAATATGGCTACGGAACCATAGGCATAGCGGATGGTTACTTCCGAGCGTAAGTGTTAGTAACCCAGGTGTAATCCAAAGACAGACGGTCACACCAAAGGCAATAGCCGTAGATCGCTGGGCAGTTGTCCACGAACCGAGCTGACGCCTTTCATTCGTAACTAGTTGACTCATGCCCTCGATATGACGTACTCCAGCTGGAAAACTCACAGCAAGTAAGAGTGTCGACAAAATGATGAGAAAGATCGATACAGGGGCTCCGACAAGACACCACTCAAAAAAACTAATATGAACACCAAGCTGTTCTCGTATGAAAGCCAGCCCAATCACATTCGGCGGAGTACCAATCGGTGTTGCCAAGCCACCGATTGATGCAGCAAATGCAACACAGAGAAATAATCCAGTTGCAAATTCTGGCTTGGGGCAGCAATTTGCTTTTCGTCCGGCTTCTTCAACAGCAGAGAGCATGCCCGCAACGATTGCTACCATCATTGCTGTCGTTGCGGTATTCGAAATAAAACCACTCACGACGCCAGACACAACAGCTACCGCAAGCATGATCCGAATAGGCCGTTCACCTACCATTGGCAGGGCAAGAACCGCAAACGCAAGCCGACGGTCGAGTCGGTGAATACGAATAGCTTCCGCCAGAATAAAAGATCCAATGAAAAGAAAAACAAGCGGCTGAGAAAATGGTCGGAATACTTCACTCGCGGGTGCAACGCCTGCCACAACGCAGGCGGCTGCCGCCAGAAGAGCAGACACCGGTAGCGGCAGTGCCTCTGTAACCCACAAAGTCACCACGCCGACCAAAATAAAGGCAAGCGCGGTGGCTTCGTAGGAAAGATCCATGCCAATACGTTACTTACTTAGAGTGATGCAGTTTGAATCACTCGAGGTTATTGAACAGCAGCTTGAGCAGCAGCTAATCGGGCAACTGGTACCCGGAATGGCGAGCAGCTCACATAATCCAGACCAAGCTCATGGCAGAAGTGGACGGAGTGTGGATCACCACCATGCTCACCACAGATGCCAAGTTTGATCTTTGGACGACTTTCACGGCCCTTTCCGGCAGCGATCTTCATCAACTGGCCAACACCAGCAACATCAATCGATGCAAATGGATTTGCCTTAAAAATTCCTTCTTCGGTGTACTTGTTGAGAAATGAACCCATGTCATCTCGGCTCATGCCGAGAGTCGTTTGCGTGAGATCATTCGTACCGAAGGAGAAGAATTCAGCAGTCTCAGCTATTTCGTCAGCAGTCAGTGCTCCACGTGGGATCTCAATCATTGTGCCAACGAGATACGAGATTTTTTGACCGGTTTCCTTTTGTACCGCTGCCGCAGCCTCATGGATGACAGCAACTTGATTGTCGAGTTCTTTCTTAAAGCCAACAAGTGGCACCATGATCTCTGGACGCACTTTGGTACCAGATTTCTGTACCTTTGAGGCTGCTTCGAAGATCGCACGCGCCTGCATCGCTGAAATTTCGGGATAGCTTATTCCAAGACGACAGCCACGATGGCCGAGCATGGGATTGAACTCGTGCAATGAAGCAACACGCTTGGCAACAACTGCTGGACTGATCTTTAGCTTCTTCGCAAGATCTTCTTGTGACTTCTTGTCGTGTGGTACGAATTCATGAAGTGGTGGATCGAGCAAACGAATTGTTGCTGGACGGCCTTCGAGTGCCTTAAAGATTCCCTCAAAGTCTTCCCGTTGGTAGGGAAGCAGCTTTTTGAGAGCAGCTCGACGCACGTCTTCACTTTCGGCGAGGATCATTTCACGCATGGCGTCGATCCTATCGCCCTCAAAGAACATGTGTTCCGTTCGAGTAAGGCCGATACCTTCTGCACCGAAAGCGATTGCCTGACGAACCTGCTCAGGTGTATCTGCATTGGTTCGGAGACCAAGTTTTCGGTGCTTGTCTGCCAACTTCATGATGAAGTCGTAGTACTGGAAAACTTTTGACTGTTTTGGCTTCATTGTCTTGCTGACAAGAACCTGCTTGAGTTCGCTGTCAGCGGTTTCAATGCTGCCGGCAAAGACTTCGCCGTTACTGCCATTAATTGAAACTGCATCACCCTCTTTGAGTGTGTGCCCAGCACAGGTCAGCGTGCCCTTGCTGTAATCGATGGAGATTTCACCAGCCCCCGCAACACAAACTTTACCCATCTGACGAGCGACCAAGGCGGCGTGACTCGAGACGCCACCACGGCTTGTCAAGATTCCCTCTGCAGCGATCATTCCACGAAGGTCTTCAGGGCTGGTTTCTACACGGGCAAGAACAACTCGTTCGCCAGCCTCGGCAAGTTCTTCTGCCTTGGCTGCAGTAAAGACCAGCTGACCAGAGGCAGCACCGGGGCCTGCTGGAAGTCCGGTAGTCAGGAGACGCCCTTCTTTCTTCGCGGCAGCATAGGCTTTGTGGTCAAAGATTGGTGCAAGAAGTTGGGATAATGCATCTGGATCAGCAGACTTTAAAGCGTGAGTTGGCTTCATTAGCTTTTGCTTCACCATATCATGTGCAATCTTCACGTAAGCAAGCGCCGTGCGCTTTCCGTTACGAGTCTGAAGCATGAAAAGCTTTTTCTTTTCAATGGTGAATTCAAAGTCCTGTACATCGCCAAATTTTTTCTCCAGGCGTTCTCGAACCTTAACAAGTTGTTTGTAGGTGTCTTTGAAGACAGCATCCTTAGCCATGGCTGTCATAGGAAGCGGTGTGCGAACACCAGCAACGACATCTTCACCTTGGGCATTTACAAGGTATTCGCCGTAGAACGTATTTTCACCTGTTGCCGGATCACGAGTGAAGGCAACGCCGGTCGCGCAGTCATCACCCATGTTTCCAAACACCATAGTCTGGACATTGACTGCAGTACCCCACTCATCAGGAATTTTGTACTTCCGACGATAAAGTATGGCTCGTTCATTCATCCAGCTTCCGAACACGGATCCAACCGCACCGATCAACTGTTTGAATGGATCCTGTGGGAAATTTTTGCCGGTACGGTCTTTGATGAGACGGAAGTATCGCTTGATGAGTTCGCGGAGGGCTTCTTCTGTAAGGTCCGTATCATCTTCAATACCAAGTTGATGCTTCAGCCCGTCCATAACTTCATCAAAAGGCTCATCTTCGTTTTCGTGCCGCTTTTGCACGCCCATTACAACATCACCGTACATCTGAATGAATCGGCGATATGAGTCGTAGGCAAAACGTGGATTGCCGGTTGCTTCGGCGAGGCCAACAACGGTTTCGTCATTCAGGCCAAGGTTCAGAATGGTGTCCATCATCCCGGGCATACTGTCACGGGCACCAGAACGAACACTTAGAAGCAATGCATTCTTTGGGTCACCGAACTTTTTCTTTGTTTCCTTTTCAATCGCTTTCAGGTTGCGAAGAATCTGCTCTTCAAGACCGGCAGGAAATTTTTTGTTATTCGCGTAATAGTCGATGCATGTCTGAGTTGTGATAGTAAACCCAGAAGGTACTGGCAGGCCGATCTTCACCATCTGGGCCAGGTTTGCACCTTTACCCCCGAGGAGATCCCGCATGGTTCCATCACCGTCACACTTGGTTTGGCCGAAGTAGTAAATCATCCGACCAGCTTTTTTTGCTTTTACAGCTTTGCGGACGATTTTTTTCTTAGCATTTTTTTTCTTAGCAAGCTTCTTGGCCATCAGGGTATGGAACCTTTCATGGTGAGGGATCGAGTGAGCTAAAAAGTCTCATCTCAAAACGCATGTTTTCAATCAACTGACAGAAAATCTACGGTCACGAGGAACGAGCGTCAACGAGCTACTTTCTAGCGACATGTACAGTCATCAGGCCCATGTTTTTAGCATTTTTTTACAGGTGGAACCAGATGCTGAATAGGCTGATGGGGCATGGAGCAAAATTGGCCAGATTGGCTCTAGTATGGGCTTAAGATACATGAATTAGAGGCCAAAAATGAAAAAGCTGTTTTTGGCACATTCTCACCTGATGCTCGAAGAGACTTTCTTGCTTACCAAGGAAAGAAGTGCTACTCGAAGAGACTTTCTTGCTTACCAAGGAAAGAAGTGCTAGTAATTAACTAGTCTTGACCCCGCTGATCGATCCCTTTTCGGATCCGCGTTTGAAGTTTTTCTGGCAAGCGGCGATGTGGGTGTTCCCCAAAAGTCTTGGGAGTTTCACCAATGGAACCTTTACATTCATCGCATTCTGAGCCGTACGCCCGCACGCGTGTTTACAGTGTAGGTGATGTCAGTGTTTTGAATCAAAGCCGCTGGAAAGAAGGTTTAAAAAGATCTTTCTTGGTTGGGCTTCTACTTTTTGTTGCCAGCGTTTCTCATCGCACCATTCTTGCAGTGCAGCCTGAAACACTTTTATTTAACCACGATATTCGACCAATCCTTAGTCGTCACTGTTTCGCCTGTCATGGGCCTGACAGTGAGGATCGACAGGCTGGCCTACGACTTGATGATCGTGAGAGTGCACTTCAAGAACTCGATAGCGGCATGCGGGCAATTGTTCCTGGTAAACCCACTGAGAGTGAACTGGTCGCACGCATTTTGGACTCAGACCCAGATGTCATCATGCCTCCACCGGAGAGCAACCATGTCCTGACAAAAAAACAGAAAGAGATCCTCAGTGCCTGGGTAGCTAGTGGTGCGGAATACCAGCCGCACTGGGCGTATGTTCCTCCAGAAAGACACACGATCCCGAAAACGGTTAACGATGAGTGGGCTTTGAATTGGATCGACCATTTTATTTTCGATCGGTCGCACGAGAAAGGTATTTCACCAGCAACTGATGCTGATCCAATTACGCTGGTTCGGCGAGTCACATTCGATCTGACTGGTCTTCCTCCAACGCCATCAGAAATCGATGCCTATCTGGGAAATGAATCACCTGATCGCTATGAACAACTCATCGATCGACTGCTAGCCTCTCCTCGGCACGCAGAACGGATGGCAAGTTGGTGGCTCGATCTTGTTCGGTACGCTGATACCGTTGGGTATCACGGCGATCAAACGCATAGTGCATCACCCTATCGTGATTGGGTCATTGCAGCATTTCAGAATAATCTCCGATTTGACCGATTTACCGAGATGCAACTCGCGAGTGATTTCATCGATTCCAGTCCAGACGAACACCCTGAAGACCTTCTCCTCGCTGGCGCCTATAACCGTCTGTTACAGACGACTCATGAGGGTGGACTACAGGTCAAAGAATACCGAGCAATCTATCAGGCTGATAGAATCAGAAATCTTTCTGGAGTGTGGCTGGGAGCAACTGTTGGCTGTGCTCAGTGCCATGACCATAAATACGATCCGTATACCAGTCGAGATTTCTATGCACTCGGTGCGTTCTTTGCCGATATCGATGATGAGACGCACATGGGTGTAGCGGGTCGAGGAGGTGGAACGAACACACTTCCCACCGCTCGTGATCCTGAACAGGCTGTCGTTGGTCCGTTTGATCGTGCACAAGCTGCTGCGCTTGATACAAAGATTCAGCGGTTGCAGAAAAGCCTTCCACCGCTGCCAAAGCAGCAAGAGCCAGAAAAAAAAGGAGAGAAGGCAAAAGCAAAAGCCGGAAAGAAAAAGGAAAAAGAAACTACTGAGGTTTCAGAAGAGGACACAGTTCCCAAGGGTACTGAGCCACCAGAAATCCTTCAGGCTCGAAAGCATCTCAAAGCACTTGAATTGAAGCGTAAAAATCTTGAGCGGAAGCTCATGATTACCAGACAGCTTGAGACGCCGCGTGTTGTGCGGGTAAAGCATCGTGGCAATTGGATGGATGAATCAGGGGAAGTTGTCGAACCTGCCATTC
>JBDOMQ010000330.1:0-20013 GCA_039831725.1 Pirellulales bacterium | reverse complement strand
ACGACATGATCAGCTTTAACAAGAGTGCTGACGACTGCAGGAACCAGAGCCACTCTATGCTCACCGGGGAAAAGTTCCTTAATGACCGCTACTTTCATTGAGTGGACTCGAGATTAAAGGGAAATAGGATGATTGCTTGATGACGAGTAATTACGCGAGCGGAGACTGAGGTAGGGTATCATTTGGAGTGACTCACTGCCTCAAACTACCAGTCGACGAGATTCTGCACTTTTTGGGGTCAGTAGGCAAATCGGTGCCATCCTGCGGTGAGTATGAGGGAGGCTTGAGAAGTTGTTGTTACGCTGGTATTCTTCGGGGCTCTGGCAATCGAAGGTGCGCATGAGTCCAGAAGAGTACTCCAAAGTAGGGAGACTATTGATTTGGTGGTTTCGTGTGACTGCTGTGTAAAAACGCTGTGCCGAACCGAATGAAAAGTGAAAAATACGATGAACAAAACATTCATGGCCAAAACCGGTGACGTCGAACAACGATGGTGGTTGGTAGATGCCAATGAAAAACGAGTTGGACGTCTTGCGAGCGACATCGCAACGATTTTGATGGGCAAGCACCGACCAACGTACACGCCACATGTCGATACTGGTGATTATGTTGTTGTTGTGAACGCTGAAAAAGTCGAATTCGGTGGCAATAAATGGCAGCAGAAAGAGTATCGCTGGTACACCGGTTACACAGGACTGAAAGTCGAGACAGCTGAGAAACGTCGTGATCGTCGTCCGTCGCTTATTCTCGAGGAAGCAGTGCGACGTATGCTGCCAAAAAATAAGTTGGGCCGTAGCATGCTGAGCAAACTGAAAGTGTATGCCGGTCCTGATCATCCTCATGTGGCGCAACAACCTGAGCCAAAAGAACTTGGTACGCGTTGTACTGTTGGCCTGTAAACTAAAATTTAAGAAACACCTGCATATATCAATCTGGAGTCCGACAGTATGTCTACCGATTCTTCATCAGAAGTTACACCATCATCCGCAGTTGCTGCTCCGACGGCTCCTGCATCATCACAGCCGAAGAAACGTGTGGATTTAGCAGGCAATGTGATTGCGACTGGTCGTCGTAAGTCCGCGATTGCTCGAGTTCGATTGCGATCCGGTTCCGGAGCAATCATTGTGAATAAACGTCCTTTGGATGTTTATTTTCCTTCTTTGAAAGATCGAGAGCTAGTTTCCGGTGCTCTTGGGCACGTTGGTCAAGAGAAGACAGTCGATGTTGATATCACTGTGAATGGTGGTGGTGCTTCGGGGCAGGCAGGTGCTTGCCGTCTTGGGATCGCTCGTGCTCTTAAAGACTTTGACACTGAATTGGCCGAGCCACTTCGTCAAGGTGGCCTCCTGACTCGTGATGGCCGCATGAAAGAACGAAAGAAATACGGTCTTCGTGGTGCTCGGCGTGGGACGCAGTTTTCTAAGCGTTAAAGTAGTCATAACACGACTATACGCTGTATTCCACCTGAGCAATACATCTGGTCGACTTGGTCAGATTTCCCTTCGCTTACAGCCGAAGCAATACTAGAAGAAATAGTTGCCCAGACTGCGCGGCAGTGTTGCGTGGCGAATGAGGAGAGATGCTTCAACTGTACTCTGGGCCTTCGCATATTCACGACTGGGAAGATTTCGTATGAGATCATACATCGTTGGGTTCAGTTTAATTTTTGTATCTATTGCTTGCGTCGTGCCGCAGTCTTTTGCTGACGGTCTGACTTCTGCCCAGTCTTCGGTTGTGGCAAGTCAAGACATACTCGACGCGGAAAAGGCCGGGCTAATAGATGTCAAATATATTCCTAACGACTCTCGCTCAGCACAGATCGTCATTGACAATAAATCTGACCAACCACTGACACTTCGTTTACCAAAAGCGTTCGTAGGAGTTCCTGTTTTGGCGCAATTTGGTCAGGGTGGTATTGGCGGTGGTGGCATGGGCGGCGGCATGGGCGGCGGCATGGGCGGCGGCGGAGGTCAAGCCGCTGGTGGTGGTGGCATGGGTGGCATGGGCGGCGGCATGGGCGGTGGCATGGGCGGCGGTATGGGTGGCGGCATGGGTGGTATGGGCGGCGGCATGTTTTCCGTTCCACCAGAGAAAACAAAAGTTGTGAAAGTAGCCACGGTCTGCCTTGAATACGGAAAGCGCGAGCCATCGCCACGTATTCCTTATCGCTTGGCTGCCCTTGAGTCATTTTCAGAAGACCCTGCGCTAGCGGTTCTACTCGATTCGTTCGGTCGTGGTGAGATTTCGCCTCAGGTTGCCCAAGCGGCTGCTTGGAATATTTCGAGCGGACTGTCATGGCAAAAACTAGCCGCTGAAGTGATTGATCGCCCAGGAGGCGTTCCTGATCAAAGATATTTTACGCAGGCAGAACTTTTTGCCGCCCGCCAAGTGGTTGGCGTGGTCCAAAAGCGGGTGAGTGGGATGCAAAAAAACACTCCCCGCCTCTCTACTGGCGATCGCTGAATAGCGGAGTGGCTTTCTTTTTAGCCACAATTCGCACAGAATCTATCTGTCTACCTCCACATTTGTGGGAGTGATTACACCTGCTCATGGTAGAAATAGTTGATGTGAGCCTCTTGCCCCTCAACAAATAGGCTGTTTTGGGTTACAAGAGTAGTAGTTGCAGTGGGGCTATTCAAAGCGAACGTAATTCGTCACAGCATTATTGCTGATAATTTAATGGAGACGTGGCTGATATGAACAAGCAGGCAGAGACTCAGAGAGTGCAGTCGACTGAGGTCATTGTAGAGGCTCGAAATCTCTCAAAGACTTATCGTGACTTCTGGGGACGGAGCAAGAAAGTTGCGCTGAAACCTCTCGATCTTGAGATTCGCCAAGGTGAAATCTTCGGCTTGCTGGGACCAAATGGTTCTGGGAAGACAACGACAATGAAACTGCTACTTGGTCTTATTTTTCCAACATCTGGTGAAGCTGTGATTTTTAATAAAGATGCTACAGATGTTTCAAAGAATGATCGGATCGGCTACCTTCCCGAAGAGTCCTATCTTTATAAATTTCTTGATGCTGAAGAAACATTGGATTTTTATGGACGGCTGTTTGACATGCCACCCGAAGAACGAAAGCGTCGAGCCGACGCGCTCATTGAAATGGTTGGACTTGGGCGCGATAAGAAAAGGCAATTACGTGAGTACTCGAAGGGTATGACTCGACGTATTGGCGTTGCCCAAGCTCTCATCAATGACCCTGAGCTTGTTCTTCTTGATGAACCAACAAGCGGTTTGGATCCAATTGGTACTCGTGAAATGAAGGATCTCATCATTGATCTCAAAGAGCGAGGGAAAACCGTCATTATGTGTTCTCATCTTTTGGCAGATGTTGAGGATGTGTGTGATCGTATAGCTGTTCTCCATCAGGGGGAGCTGAAAGAACTTGGGCGTGTTGATGAACTGCTCCGGGTGACCGACACAACACAAATCCGCTCAACTGGCCTACCTGCAGAGGCGCACGAAGAGATTCGTGCTGTGATAGAGCGTCATGGTGGTACCGGTGTTGAAATTGGTAGCCCAACAACAACTCTGGAGGATTTGTTCCTTGAGGTCGTTCGGGATACTGAATCGAGGCCTGGTCGGAGGGCACGGCAGGATTGATAGGTCGAGCTGGTTGGCTCTACTCGTGATTCGTGAAAAATAATCGTATTGTTTCTTGGAACAACAAGCAGATCGCACATGCGACAACTGTATCCATGATCAAATTTTTACCTGATTTACAAACGAGCGCTGAAATCGATGGTTCTTGAACAGGAAATACCAACATTCGTTACTTGGTTTGGCCCCGCACTCGCATCCTACATGCTGGTTGCGTTTTTAGTTTCTGTCTTTGCGGCTCTCTTGGCGTGGATTTCGATGTCTGCCGTTTCCGGACCACTCGCGGCTGGTGATCGCGTTTATCGAGGCGTGCTGGCCGGGATCACAGATCTTTGCGGGATGTCGATGCGGCGTGTTTGGGCTTTGGCACGTTTAGCGATTCAAGAATCACTTCGACGTAACGTGCTCGTCGTCCTTGGTCTTTTTGCTGCCATTGTCTTGTTTGCTGGTTGGTTTCTAGATCCACAAAGCGTTAATCCCGGAAAGCTTTATTTGGGTTTTATTCTTTCAGCAACTAATCTTTTAGTTTGTCTTGTGGTTTTAGTGCTTTCCGTTTTTAGTCTGCCTGCTGATGTCAAGGCGAAGGCTATTCAGACAGTGACAACAAAACCGGTTCGCACTGGTGAGATTGTCTTCGGAAGAATACTTGGTTTTTCTATTGTCGGTACTGTACTGCTTGTGATCATGGGTGGCATCGGCTGGGCCTTTGTTGTGCGAAGCGTTAGTCACAGTCATCAAGTGTCTGGCGACGATCTTCTTGAAGAACGACTGGAAGATGGCCGTGTAACGGGCTTTGGAGGCCGTACCAGTCTCGATCGTGGACACCGGCACCGTGCCGAACTTGATGCAAATGGGAACGGCTCCACAGATACTACCCAAGGCCATAGACATACAATCCAACGCATAAACGGTCCTGAAGAAACCGCTCAATACAAAGTTGGTTCAGTCGAAGGTCTGCTTGAAGCCCGAAGGCCGTTACGCGGCACGTTACGGTTTCTTGATCGAGAAGGTCGGCCGAGCGACAAGGGGATAAGCGTCGGGGCAGAATGGTCTTATCGTCAATATATTGAGGGAGGTTCTCTGGCGTCCGCGATCTGGACATTTTCGGGAGTTACGCCATCTGAGTTTCCACAGGGCTTGCCCCTTGAAATGATCGTTCGGGTGTTTCGAACCTACAAGGGAGATATTGAGAAGGGGATTGCTGGGAGCGTCCGTGTTCGGAATCCCTCAACAGGATTACAGAGCGACCCGATTTACTTTACGGCCAAGGAATTCACGATTGATTCCTTGCAGATACCCAGAACGTTGGTCGCAACGTCAGCCGATGGAGGGACAAGGAAAGTCGATTTATTCAGTGATATTATCTCTGATGGCAGAGTTGAAGTGGTGCTGCAGTGCCTCGAACCTGCGCAGTATTACGGCGTCGCACAGGCCGATTTTTATCTTCGCAGTGGCAATGGTTCGTTTGCTCTGAATTACGCAAAGAGTTGTTTGGGGATTTGGTTTGCAATGCTTTTGGTTTCAGCAATTGGAGTCATGTTCAGCACGTTTCTTGCTGGACCCGTTGCCCTGCTGGCAACCTTGTCCGTCGTTTTGATTGGTCAGTTTCGTGTTTTTATTGAAGGCCTTTTTGCTGCACAGGTGACTGGCGACAGTTTTGAAGTGCCCGGTGGCGGCCCTATTGAATCCCTGTATAGAATTGTGACCCAGGCGAGTATCGTTGTTGAATTAGATCAAACACCTTTTGTAACAGCTATGAAAACCCTAGATACGTTCTTGCTGGCTCCAATGCGGCTCGCTGCGTCCCTGTTTCCCTCTTTGTCAGATTTAGGCACGAGTAATTTCGTAGCGAGCGGTTTTGATATTCCAATCAATCTGATTGGTCAGCACGCGTTTGAAACACTTGGGTATCTTGTAGCATTTTTTATTGCCGGGGCATTCATTCTTAAAGCCCGCGAGGTGGCATCATGACCGAAAGAATTAGTAGTCGTCCTGCACAATCGAAACATCAGGATAGAGGTGCCTGGCTTGGATTACGGCCAGAGACCCTCGTAACACTCGTGCTGATAGCAGTTCTGCTTGTTCCGCTCTCTGCACTGAGCCAACCCCGTGATTCGTCTTCTCCTGGTGGTTACTTGGCAAGGCTTAGGACAGAAGCACAATTGTCGCAGGCTGACTTGGGAGAAATTGATCCAACGAGTGAAACGATGCGATTAGCAACACTCGGGCTAAAAAATATCGCCGTGACGCTGCTTTGGGATCGAGCGAACTTTTATAAGAAAGTTGAAGATTGGACAAATTTGTCAGCTGTGTTGGAACAGATGACAAAACTGCAGCCCAACTTTTATTCAGTCTGGGATTTCCAGGCCCATAATCTTTCCTACAACATTTCAGTTCAATTTGATGATTATCACGACCGCTACGCGTGGGTTATGAAAGGTATTGAATTCCTTAGGCAGGGGGTTTTCTTTAACACCCGTGAACCGCGGCTGCTCGGGCGAATGGGCTGGTTTATTGGACAGAAGATCGGTCGTGCGGATGAGAAAGTCCAGTACCGTCGTCTTTTCAAGGCAGACGACGATTTTCACGAAAGAGATCGTCCCGGTAGAACGCTTGTCGAACGAGATAACTGGTTAGTTGGTCGTGAGAAGTATCTTGCAGCACAGAAACTTGTTGACTCGGGTGCGCCGCTTAAAACGACACCACTAATCTTTCATTCTGAGCCAATGATGACAGCAATTAACTATGCCCGCGCGCTGGAAGCAGATGGTGTTTTTGATGATAAAGCAAGGGACGGTTGGGAACTGGCGACGGGGGAAATGCGACGGTTTGCTGTCAGGCAGATTCCAACAAGTTGGGATGTCCCGATTCGCTTGGGGCTGCGAGAGGCCGAGTTAGCCCGAGCAGAACGCTTGGCAAAACAACTGGAGGAACTACTCCCAGGGGAATTTGCTGAAATGGAATCTGATCGAGAGAGTGCGTTGAGTGAGGAGCAAAGGGCGGCATTGCAGGTTCCTCCGTTGAGCCGCACAGAACAAGAGCAACAACTGGTAGCAGACGCACAGAGGAAAATGAAAGTCACTTGGCGAATAGTGGCTCAAAATGCGGCTCCAAAGAATCGTGCCAAAGCGAAGCGTCTTGCCGAGGAGTATGTAGAGGCCACTGAGACTGCAGATATCATCGGTCGCTATCGAGATATTGTGAATTTTGATTACTGGCGGGCGACCTGTGAGATGAGTGTCACCGATTTGGCCTTGCAGGCTCGTGAGGCGACATGGCGAGCAGAAAAAGATTACGAGGAGGCTCGTCTGCAGCCAGCGAAGCAGGCATTCGAGGAAGCTTTCAAGGCATGGCGAAAAGTACTTGATGACTCGGATGTACTTCGTAAGGATGCGATGACTCAGGAAGATATTATCGAGATTATTGATACCTACCGCGAGTTGCTCGAGCAACTCGATGAACCATTTCCGCAGCCCTTTATTCTCGATGATGTTCTGAACGGGACGTAAAGCATTTCCCGCTTATATGCTGTAATTCTTGTCTTTTGCAGTGACGTTTTGTGTTCATGTTGTAGCCAACTGAGAAACTGGCGCATACGAGACACACGGATATTTCCGAAAAGAGCCTGCAGGCATAACATGACCTGTTCTTTGAACGAAAAAATTTTACTGCATACAAAGTTTTTCCAGTGTTTTGAATTGCTGGTAAGATATGGGTCAGAGTTAATGAGTAAGTTGAATTCGTCGTGATGGTGCTAAATGGTCAGAGGAATAAGTAGTACAATTGGTTGCGGTTGAGGCATATCTAGTTCACAGCGTGAGAAACACATGTGCGGTATTGTTGGGATAGTTGCTCATGAAGATGTAAATCAAAATCTTTATGATGCCTTAACAGTGCTTCAGCATCGAGGTCAGGATGCCGCTGGCATTATGACATGTGCAGAAGATAGAGTTTCGTTGCGAAAATCGAATGGGATGGTTTATGACGTTTTTCGCCAAGACCACATGCGCCGGCTTGTTGGTCCTATGGGTATCGGACATGTGCGGTACCCAACTGCTGGTTGCAACAGTTCCGCTGAGTCTCAGCCGTTTTATGTCAACTCGCCCTACGGGATTGCCCTCGCTCACAACGGTAATCTCACGAATTCTGATGAGTTGGAGGAAGAGCTTTACAAGTCCGACTTGAGGCATATCAATACATCGAGTGACAGCGAAGTAATTCTGAATGTGTTTGCGCATGAATTGCATAAAGTCGGCCAACAAAAGCTCACGCCTGAGGGCGTGTTTGAAGCTGTTCGTAGTGTCCATAACCGTTGTCGAGGAGCGTATGCCGTGGTCGCAATGATCACTGGGTATGGCATAGTTGGTTTTCGTGACCCATTTGGTATCAGGCCATTAATTTTTGGTTCAAAAAAAAATAAAGATGCTGGCGAGGACTTCATGGTTGCGTCAGAGTCGGTGGCCTTAGTTTCTCAGGGCTTTGAAGTTGAGCGAGATGTTGCTCCGGGAGAGGCAGTCTTCTTCGATACGCAGAACAGGTGTCATGTGCGTCAATGTTCTGACCGTGCATCACTCACTCCTTGTATTTTCGAGCATGTTTATCTCGCGAGGCCAGACTCAATAGTTGATGAAGTTTCTGTTTATAAAACAAGACTTCGCATGGGAGTAAAACTAGCAGAAAAAATTAGACGTAATCGTCCTGATCATGACATCGACGTTGTGATGCCTATCCCGGATTCTGGTCGGACATCTGCGATGTCGCTTGCAGAAAGTTTGGGCGTGCCCTATCGGGAAGGTTTTATTAAGAATCGTTATATAGGTCGTACCTTCATTATGCCGGGGCAGGCTGTTCGGAAAAAAAGTGTCAGGCAAAAGCTAAGTCCGGTATCACTAGAGTTTAAAGATAAGGTGGTCTGCCTCGTTGATGACTCGATCGTCCGGGGAACCACATGTTCGCAGATTATTGAGATGGCACGTGACGCGGGAGCACAGAAGGTGTATTTCTGTTCTGCAGCTCCAGCAGTACGTTTTCCGAATGTTTATGGAATAGACATGCCGACTTCGGAGGAACTTGTGGCTTTCAATCGTACGGACTTGGAAGTCGCTGAAGTCATCAATGCAGATTGGCTTGTGTACCAAGATCTCGACGACTTAGTAGAGTGCTCACAGGCTGGGAATCGAGCGATCAAAACCTTTGAATGTTCAGTTTTTGATGGTAAGTATGTAACAGGTGATATTGATGCGGCCTATATGGAGAGAGTGGCGGCTACCCGGAACGATGCTTCTCGGTTCGGCTCTGATTCAACTGCTCGCAGTGAGGCGTCTCTCATTAATGTGCATAATGACGCATGAATGAGCGGTGTTGTACGTCGTTTGATCGCTTTCTTGTCAATAATCGGGGTAAGAGAAGGTTGATGGGAAAGAGGCATGTAGCCAGTACTCTAAAAACGTTAAGGTTTTTTAGGATCAATAACGATAGCTTTTGGCCTAGTGTAGTAAATTAACTTTTTAACCAGTTTCCGATTTTTTAATTTATGATCGATCCACAAAGACAGGAGGCTGTGCAGTCCGCGCAACTTGTTGTGGTGAAAATTGGTTCACGTGTCCTGACTACCGAGGAGGGACTCCTTGATGTCAGACGGGTTGAAAAGATTGGGCAGCAATGTCACGAGCTCCTCACAAGCGGGAAAAAGATAGTTGTTGTGAGTTCTGGGGCAGTTGGGGCTGGGATGGGCCGCCTCGGATTGAGCGCTCGTCCAGGTACGCTTCCTGAATTGCAGGCGGTTGCTGCAGTTGGCCAGAGTTGTCTTACCGAGGCATATGAGCGATCGTTGGGGAGCTTCGGCCGGCATGTAGCGCAATTGCTTCTTGTTGCAGATGACATGCATGACCGAGGTCGATATTTAAATATCCGAAATACGCTTCGTTCTCTTCTTAATTATGGCGCAATTCCGATTATCAATGAGAATGATTCGGTAAGTACAGCGGAACTTCAAACAACTTTTGGTGATAATGATCAGTTGGCAGCATTAGTTGCAACGCTTCTGGGTGCAGATGCTCTCGTGTTGCTCTCGGATGTAGAGGGCTTGTTTGACAAGGATCCAAAAAATTCTGAGGCGAAGCGGGTATCAACGGTACGTGAAATAGATTCCACGATTGAGTCGATGGTGCACGATTGTTCCGGGGGTATTTCTAAGGGCGGCATGGCCAGTAAACTGAAGGCCGCGAAGACAGTAAATGAGGCTGGGATTCACTGCTTTATCGGTTCAGGAAGACAAGAGTCAATCCTTCAAGAATTTGTACAGGGCCACGATGTAGGTACTTTTTTTCTAGGCAGAAATGATCTGATGCCTGCGAAGAAACGTTGGCTGGGGTGGTCTGCATCTGTATCGGGTAAACTTGTTGTTGATGCGGGTGCGCAGCATGCGATTCTTGAGCGAGGCAGCAGTTTATTGCCGGCTGGCGTGTTGGCTGTATCCGGGAATTTTGTCGCGGGTGATGTTGTGACACTTGAAACAACTGACGGTAGCTGTTTTGCGCGTGGACTTGTGAACTATGGTTCAAGTGATCTTGAGCGAATACGAGGCCTTAAGACGGATAGGGTTTTAAAGATCCTAGGTGTTTGTGCGTGTGACGAAGTAATACACAGAGATGATTTAGTAGTAATATGTCGTGAAGGACCTGCTTCACAAAGCCATCCGCCACTAACCCCAGAATCGTGAAACTAACCCAACGATGGTCGAGCAAATACTGATCGTGTTCGTTTTGATTCTGGCAAACGGTTTTTTTTCGGGTGCTGAAATGGCAATTGTTGCGAGTCGAAAAGGACGCTTGCGGCGACTTGCTGAAAATGGTGACCAAGCGGCTCGAAAGGCGCTTGATCTTGCGAGCAGTCCAGATAAATTCTTGCCTACTGTTCAGATCGGTATCACACTAGTTGGGACTCTTGCTGCTGCTTATGGGGGCAGTCAGGTAGTGAGCAATGTAGCCAACTGGTTGGCTGCTCACGGGCCGCCAGCAATTCAGCCGATCGCACATTCAGTTGCTCTAACCACATTTGTAGCCTTACTTTCTTTCTGCACCTTACTTTTTGGGGAACTCGTTCCAAAGCGGTTGGCATTACGTCGTGCTGAAGATGTTGCTCGCTTTGCGGCTCCAGTAATGCAGGTCTTTGCCTCCGTGACCCGTCCCCTTGTATGGCTTATGGGTGTTTCAACATCGGCGGTTTTGTTTCTGCTTCGGGCGCACAAGCAAGATGAGCCAAGTGTCTCTGTCGATGACATTGAGCATCTTTTAGAGGCAGGGAGAGCGGAGGGAGTTCTCCAAGCTGTTGAGCAGGCTGTTGCAGCAGAAGCATTGCGATTAGGTGAGCGAACGGTACGGGATATCATGCGACCACGAATTGATCTTGATGCTATCGATATCGATACGCCAGGTGATGAGGTTTTGGGAGCTATTGCAATGGCAGGATACTCAAGGCTGCCTGTCTATGAAGGATCTCTGGATCAAATTCTTGGTTACGTTTCGATTCGGGATGTTCTTCGGCAAAATTGGATGGGATGGCCAATCGAGTTGAGAAAGATGATGCACAAAGCCCTTTTTGTGCCTGAGACCATGCCACTTGACCGTCTCCTTGAACTTTTTCAAAAAGAGCGGAATCAGTTAGCAATAGTCTTGGATGAATACGGTGGTACAGAGGGATTAGTCACTTTGGAAGATGTGATGGAAGAGCTTGTCGGAGAAATTCGAGACGAACATGATCACGACCGAAACAGCGACTTTGTTCAAAGAGAAGATGGGTCGTGGCTTGTTGATGGTAGTCTTGCGGTCGACGACCTTTTTGGCCGGATGGCTCTTCCTGATCCGGGGGGATCACGGGATTACTCGACTGTTTCTGGACTTGTCCTCGATGAACTTGAAAAAATTCCCTCAGTCGGTGATGCCTTTCGATGGAATGGTTTATTAATCGAGGTTGTTGATATGGATGGCCGGCGGATTGACCGCCTTCTTGTTCAACAAGTACCAAAAGACAGCAAATAGTCGCTGTGATATCGTAAAGATTTGGCAGTGCAGTCCACGATGAAATCAATCAGCTAATACGTTTTGCTGCCAAGCGAGTTTTCTGAGGTGGTATTTCGTTGCGTTCAAACACGGCTCGCCACACGGGAGCACCTGCAAGTCGCGTGCGTCGTTCGAAATGCGTACGGTATGTGGTTTCCGGGCCACCTGGAGACTCATCAGACTGTTGGTTAAAGAGTGAAGTATCATCAACAATGCTTGTAGCTTCATGAAAATACTCTTCAACATCAGTCCAGATGTGAAGTTGTGACCCAGACTGCATGATCCGACCAGCGTGTTCGAGAAATTCCGGATTTAAGATTCTGCGTTTTCGATGCCGGGCTTTCCACCATGGGTCTGGGAAATAAACGTGGACTCCCGATATTGATGCGTTGGGGAGTGAATGTCGAACCAGATGCATGGCATCGCCGTGAAGAACCACACCATTTACAACGTTTAATGCCGCTAATCGAGAGGCAGCCATTCTGGCGTAGCCAGCGCTTACTTCAATGCCTAGAAAATTTCGATCTTGGCTTGCTGATGTTACGGAAGTCAAAAACATTCCTTTTCCGGTTCCAACTTCTAACTCAACAGGACCTGATTGACAAAAGAGTGTTGTCGGATCAAGAGGGGATGCTAGGTCAGCTAGGATTCGAAAATTCCGTGAAAGATCAAGATCTTTCGGTGGCTTTTTAGGGTGGCGCCGTGGCATGGCAATTATTGGTAAAGAGCCAAAGAGGAATCAGGATGCTGATGTGGTCTGGTTGGCGGCAAGGAAATCAACAGGCAGAGGAACGCCCTTGATTACACCGTCCACAACAATGTTGGTGTCGACTAGTCCCTGAAAACGACAAACGATCATCGCTTTGGGCCGTACCCGTACCCGCTCCACAGCAATAACGAGCCGTTCACCTGGCCGAACGGGCTCTCGAAACCGGACATCTTCTAGGCCGCCAAAACCAATCATTTCGGCTTCCAGTAATTGGTGCTTTTGAGAGAAGTAGCTAGAGAGTTGTGCAGCAGCCTCACACATAATGACTCCGGGCATCAACGGAACATTTGGAAAATGCCCTCGGGCCCAGAATTCTTCTGCCGTCGTGTCTTTATATCCAACACAGAGCCCACGATCCTTGTCTTCATGGACAATTGCCGTTAACTGTTCCATTTCAAAACGTTGCTGGTTATAGCGACGAATTTCCTCAATATCAGCAATGACAGCACTGAGGTCATATTCGTTTGGATGGATGATGTAGTCGCGAGGGGGCACGGAAGGCTGCTCCGGGAATGGTCTTAGTGTAAATAATTAGTTGCGGAGATCGACGGTCAGTGTTGACGAGGACAAAAGATCTTACTTGTTATGTCTTGATGTGCTTTCGTTTTGCTTTCCTGGCCTTACTGTTCGCTGGCCTTGAGCCATGATTCGCTTTTTTGATTGTTCTGTGAGGTTTTGACATAACTTTTTACTTTCTTCATTATTTTGCAAGAAATCCGATGACTCTAATTTACCACGGTATTCGTGCAGTTTCCACGGCATCCATAGACTTTCCCAGGGAGACATTCGGAATGCTCCGAAGCCGGCTTATTTGAGCAAGAAAGGTCCTGTCCGAGCACTATTTTTGATTCTCTTCAGTACTTCTTCGTTCCGCATCGAGAGATTCACGTATCGACGTTCTCAAGATGTCAACAAAGCTTGCAGTCAGAAATCCGAAGATGCCGCCCAGCACAGCCGAAGAAAGACCTCCTAAGAGTGTTCCGGCAAAAGACGAGGACGTCAGGAGAGACAGGGCTATTGCGCCTGAAATCCCTCCAATCAATCCGCCGATACTCACCGATATTGGCAAGAGCCAACCTGCTCGTGAGTGCCGTTCAAGATGAGAAGGAGACGGGGCCGGAACGTCAATGACTGTTGTTCTTTTATGAGTACGAGAAAGATCACGATCCGTGGCCTCTCGCATGCGGGTACCGATTGCATTTCCGGCAATGTGCATAGCAACGCTGCCGAAGACGACAAGCGTAGCCAGCCAACCGGCGAGACCTAGCCAATTAATAGCAGAGAAGGCGACAGCCAGAGCCGTTGCGAGCCAAAAAAATGTTTGTAATCGCATGAAGTTTTTGGCTTTGGGTATGGTTATTCAATTGCTACTGGTTTGTAAATCGGCAGTAATCGGTAATAGACCTCAAGCGTAAGAATGGCAAGTGCCGTGTGTGCGAGTCTACCTGCAGGGGCAAGGTGGCGGTCACGAATTGCATTTTTAGCCGTACCGGTGGGATTGGTTAGATACCAACTACCGATTTCGCAGGGAGGACTGCCAAAAGCAGGATTTCGCTGATTCATTCTCGTCGTTTCAGTAACTTGCATTCGTACAAGATAGTCTCGGTTGCGTCGGTTCCATTGCTCCCATGCTGGATGATCAATGTGAAGCAAAATTTGTGCGAGGTAAAAGTTTCTGTAGAGCAGCAGAGCAGGGTGCGTATTTGATTGGAGAAGTTGGTTAACGCCTTGGAGAAGTCTTGGGTCATTACTATTCCACCCTGTATAGAGCCGACAGAGCAGGCCAACCGCGGACGTACATTCCCCAGGTTCCCGGGTTGTAGAGTTGGCAAACGAAGCGAGGTAATGATACCGCGTTGGATCACGGTTCATGTTGCCGATCTTGTTTGCAACAACTTGAGTTCGTCCTCGACGACTGAGGGGGGCGGGTGGTGTGAGGCTATCAAGAAATTTGTCTGCTTGACGAAAGATGTCGGAATGAACTGCCGCCCCGGCGAGTTGGCTGCTCTTGAGTGCTACTACCTGCCAGCCGGTGACGGTTATATCTCCTGGCTGGCCGAGTTCGTAACGCCATCCTCCAAGTGGGTGCTGATGTCGTGCTAGAAACACAGTTAATGCGCTCACGTAGCGTTCAAGGTCTGGGTCACCAGTCATTCCAAAGGCCTCGGCCATGACTAGGGTTGTGATCCCATACCCATAGAGATCTCCAGAAAAAGTGGAGACGAAGTCAGGATTGTCAGGGTGAAGTTCTTTGAGTTCGATGTCGAGTGTTGTCTTGAGTTGTTCAAGACCTCGGTACACAACTTCTTTGTATGGCCCATCTAAATGTGTATTTCCAGCTCCTAGGAAGGGTAAAAGGGCAATAGATGTGCTTGCTTTGGTATGACCTTCTATGTATCCCTTGGTTCGGCACAGACATTGTTGCGAAGGGCGTCCAAAGGGGTCGATGCAGTGAGGATGTTCAAACGACCAGGAGCCGTTTGCTGCTTGATGCCGTGCAAGCCACAAGAGTCCACGTTCAATCGCGGCCTCACTCGCTGGTGAACCACCACGAGCACGTGCTATTTCTCCTCGCGCGGATCCTGAGCGATGTGATAGAGCAGTTTTGGCATCAGCACGCGAAGCAGTTGCCATAGCTCCGCTCCCCCCCTGCATTCCGCTGTTGCTTTCGTTCTGTTGTTCTTTCGTCTTCACCTGCCTGAGACTAGGTTGCAATTTTGAAGCATTTTTTTCAGGAGCAGTATTGTCGGGGACCATCTCCTCTTCTGGCTGTACTCCTTGCATGTGTTGTTCTGTCTGGTTTTCATCAGGCTCGAACACTTCAGCTTCACTCGAGTCAGAGTGTTCTTCTGATGTCTCAAGAAGAGTGTCTTTTTCATCAGCCTCCGTCAGTAAAGTCGCAGTGTTATCATCACCGTTGGTCTCTCCCCATTCATTTTCCAACTTTGTGCCAAAATCAATGATGACCGGAGACAAGCGGTTCGACTGGTTCTCAGGAGATATGGCCCAGAGTGTCAGAATAATTGCGATGATGAGATGTGTTGTAAGGCTGAGGTAGATAGACCGAACACTATTGCTTGCAGTGACTTTTTCCGCCCACCCGGTCTCTTCAAGACGATGCCCAGAAGCTGCAGAAGCTACGTGCTGCTTTTTCGATGTATCTTCTTCGTACGGTGGTTTTGTGCTCGCCATTACGTTTGATGGTGCCAGACCTATGGCTTAGATAGTCCCGATCAGTTGATGGTACGCTTCCTCAAGGAGGAGCACCACGTTTTTAGTACCAAATACCCTGTTTTAGCATCGACCGTGACAAGGTAGAGGCTCCACAGGATTAGCCAGAAGGCACCTTTTTCAGCCCGTGCCCTACTGCCACCGCTTGCGAAGGCGTTACGAAGCCTCTATTTTAATGTGAATGGGCGAGACTCTCTTATGAAGTGTTGCCATCGTTTGTCCTTTTTGAGATGTGATTGAATGGCTAAGAGTAAAAAAAAGCTGGAAGTGATTCACCTTGTGTGTGAAGAGACTGGTGACGTGAACTATACGTTACGTCGTAAGTCCGGTGGAGAAAAACTTCATCTGAAAAAGTATTCCTCACGACTTCGCCGTCATACAGTCCACAATGAAAAAAAGAAAAGGTAGTTCGGTGCCGAAAACGCGCTGAAAAACTTTCTTTCGAAATTATCGCAGTATCTTCTTAAGTAGATACTCAAGGTCCTGAAGTCCCGACTGGATTTGTATGCCGATCTCAAGTGCACAAATCGGTCTGTTGTGAAGACTTATTAGGGGAAGTTTGACGAGATCCTTCAATGTCGTCACGATGATTTCAGCCTCCACGGATTCAGCTTTTTCTGAAATGTGATGAATGTCATCAGTTGTGTACATGTGATGATCAGGGAAGGTAAGAGTGGCGACTGGTTCATGTCCGATCGTCGTCAATGTTTTATTAAATGCGGCCGGATTCCCGATTGCTGATAGTGACAGGATGCGTTTGTCTTGAAGAATTTTAAGAGGCTGTGTCGTTCCATCAATGAGCCGAAGATTTGATGGTTTGTGTTCTGTCTCAATCCATGGTTTATCGTGTGATTCCGCGAACCGGATGCATTGTTCTTGAATTTCATTTCTCGTTTTTACCGAGACCTGGTCTGTTCGTGTCAGAATCAACGCGTCTGCTCGTTGCAACCCCTGAAGTGGTTCGCGTAGAAGTCCGCGAGGAAAAAGACGATTGCAGCCAAACGGATCAGTTGCATCAATTGCAACTAAATTAAGATCACGGCCGAGTTGCCGATGCTGGAATCCGTCATCGAGTAGCAAGACATCCGAACCTTTTGCAACCGCATCCTTCGCCGCAATAATTCTTTGCTTATTCGCAAAGTGCGGAACAGTCGGTAAGAGAATCTTTAATTCTGCTGCTTCATCGCTGAGTTGTCCGGATTTGGCCTTGTAGCCACGACTGATGATGGCAGGTTTTTTGTTGTGTTGAGCGAACCAGTGAGCCAGCCATGCAACAAGTGGTGTTTTGCCTGTTCCGCCAAGGGTGAGATTTCCAACAGAAATAACGGGTGCTGGTGCTTGTTTTACGGAGACTATGCTGTGATCATAGCCATAGTTACGTAGTCGAACGAGCGCTCCATACGGAACCGCAATTGCAGAAAGGCCAGTCCGGCCAAGGGCAGCAACAAGACCAGTGGCCCTTCCGTCAACCAGTCGTCGGAAACTCTCTGCGTCAGGAAGCATCTTGAAATTAGGCCCAATTCCAGAATAAGGGGTTTTTTTCAGCTGTGGGTCGTACAATAGGAGAGTTATTCTAGTGACGTCAACGTGTTCCATGCCTGTGGCAATAAATAGACGAGTCAAAAGAAAAGTAGTTTTGGGGCACCGGGTATGCCCATTTTTTGCAGAGTGAACGGTGTTTGAGGCAAAGCGAGATATCCCATGGCAACGGCAGGCAACCAAGCTGACTCTGAGTTAGTGCTGCGTGATTGGCAGGGGGCGGACCGTTCGCGGGCCGCGAAATATCTCGACAAGCGGCTTGCTGAAACGAGTTCCAACTACAAAAGTGTGGCAGTTGCAACTTTTCTTTTGGCGACTGCCATTGGCGGAGTTGGATGGTTGTTGTTCGGTATTATTTTTGAGCACTGGTGGATGACAGGCGGCATGCCTGCTTGGCTCCGCTGGACGTGGCTTCTGGTTGGTTTTCTAGGAGTTGGATTACTCGCATTGAAATGGCTTGTGCCAATTATTCGGTATCGGGTGAATGTTCTCTATGCGGCGAGATCCATCGAGCTTGAGTTTCCGGAGCTCCATAATGATCTTGTTAATGCGGTTCTTGTAAATCCGGATACGACTGATCCACATAAAGATCTCATAACACGATCACTTGATAAAAGGGCAGCACGTCAGATGACAACCATCCCGGCGGATGCAGTCATTGATCAACAGCATCTCGTTTCGTTAGCGGCCATCCTTGCGTGTCTTGTTTTTGTGGGCACGCTCTACGCGCTTCTGTCGCCAAAGAATCCATTTGTCACTGCTGCAAGACTATTTGCTCCCTGGTCTGGCTGGGCGGCTCCTTCCCGTGTTTTTATTCAGGGTGTTGAGTGTTATTGGAGTACTGTTGCTGGTGAAGAGAATGCTCCGAATAGCTTGCCGCCAGGCAATTACATGTTTGATGATAGGCAGCATCTTCAGTGGCAAAAGGGCGATATTGAACTCATTCGCGGTCGGCAAGTAATCGTTTCAGCAAAGATAAGCTATCTCACGGATGATGAAGTCCCTTTTGTGACCGTGTCATCATTACTTGATAACGGTAAACGTGATCCAGAGGTAAAGCCATGGAAGGCAAGTCTGCGGAGGCAGCCAGACAGTGAGATGTATTGGGTAAGGCTTCCTTCAAGTGGTGTCGGGCTTGCCGGGTCAATACGCGTGACCCTGGAAGCTGGTGATGCAAGGACAGAACCTTTTGATGTAAGAGTAGTTGATGCGCCTTCACTTTTAGTAAAAAAAGTGCACTATGTGTTTCCGGAATACACTGGCCAGCCCGATCAGATTGTTGAGTGGCAGGGTGATCTTCGGGCGATTGAGGGCACTGAAGCGCAGCTCGAAGTTGAGTCCAATCAGCCACTTGATGCAGCCTGGATCAACTTTCTTAATACCAATCGCTCCGATGATTTTCGTTTGGTTGTGACAAGTACAAATCAGCATGTCGCAACAGGGGTTCTCCGGCTACGGTTGGCGGCAGACCGCACATCGGCAGAACATCCTTCATACCGACTGCGTTTCCGCTCTCGTCCTCAGGATAGTTCACAACGTGCTCCTATAATTGATGAATTGCTCACCCATCGGATAGAGGTTCTTCCAGACCTTGCCCCAGAAGTTGCCATTGAACTTCCGGACGCGGATTCAGAGCGAATGCCAGCTCGGGCAGCAATGAGGATTCGAGTGCGGGCGATCGATCCGGACTATGCCCTTTCCAGGGTCACTGTTGAAACTCGCCCAGAAGGGTCTGGTCTCAGTCGTGAAAAAGTTTTGTGGCAGCCTGACGCAACAGGAAGCCAGACGAATGGAGATGGTGAAGTTCGGGTGAGTACTCGCATTGTACCCGCTCAGGATGCTCCCGGTGCGAAGGTGATTGAGTATAGGGCAGTGGTCTATGACAACCGAAAGCCAGAGCCAAACAGTACTGCGACAACGTGGCGTCGACTCATAATTGATGAACAAAGCCCACCGCCGAAAGATCCTGAAGAATTGTGGCCAGATAGAAAATCTGAACCACCATCACAGAAAGATTCGTCTCGTGAGGAGCGAGATAGCTCAAATGAAAAGACTTCTCTAGAAAAGAAACCAGCCCCATCTAAAGATGCACCTGAAAAACAAAACTCAGATAGTGAGAGTCAACCTCAGCAGCAGACAAGCGGAACAATGAGTGAGGAGGACGCAGAAGAGAAGGATCAAACCGCGAGCGGAAGTGCTGGTGACCAAGAGGGGCAGGGTCGACAATCAGGCATGTCTTCTAAAGAAAACAATGGTGGTGTAAATGATGAACCACAAACCGCGGCCAACGAAGGTGAGTCGAGTGCCAATCGTTTTGATAAAAATCAGGAAACACAGACAACGGAAGATGGAGTTGGTCAGAGTAACCCAGGATCTCCTCAGCGAGATCTGGGCAGTGAGTCGCTAAATGGAAAGGATGAAGGCGGGCGAGCTCAGGACCAGCCACAGAGCAATACCAAGGGTAATCAAGATGCAATGGAAGCTGATCCTCTGTCTGCTGATGGAGTGGACGATGGCGAAGCAATCGAGCGCATACTTGAACATAAACGTAGGAAGTCAGAGGGCGAGGGTTGTGAATCGGGCGAGTGTTCTCAACCAGGCGAGGGTTCTCAACCAGGCGAGGGTTCTCAACCAGGCGAGGGTTCTCAACCAGGCGAGGGTTCTCAACCAGGCGAGGGTTCTCAACCAGGCGAGGGTTCTCAACCAGGTGAGGGTTCTCAACCAGGCGAGGGTTCTCAACCAGGCGAGGGTTCTCAACCAGGCGAGGGTTCTCAACCAGGCGAGGGTTCTCAACCAGGCGAGGGTTCTC
>JBDOMQ010000052.1:0-3946 GCA_039831725.1 Pirellulales bacterium | reverse complement strand
TTCCACTTCAAAGACGGCCGCCGCTGTTCGAGTATGGATATCCTCCTCGTTACGAAAAGCTGCCAGCATCGCGGTGTCACCAGAAAGGTGTGCAAGAATACGAAGTTCGATTTGTGAATAATCCGCAGCAAGAAATTGCCACCCCTTCTCCGCTGGCCGGAAAGCAGACCGAATCTGCTGCCCCTCTGCGGTTCGAATTGGAATATTTTGAAGATTCGGATCGCTTGAACTCAGCCTTCCTGTTGCCGTAACAGTCTGATTGAATGTGGTATGAATGCGGCTTGTCCGTGGATCAACAAGAAACGGAAGTGCATCTACGTACGTACTCTTAAGCTTTGAATACTTGCGATGCTGTAAAAGCTTCGCTGGCAATTCATGAAGAGGGGCCAGTTCTTCTAACACTTCGGCATCGGTACTCGGTCCTGTCTTCGTTCGCTTGACAACTGGCAGGCCCTGCTCTTCAAAAAGTACCGTTCGAACTTGCAACGGTGACGAAAGTGAGAATGCATGCCCAGCCAATTCATGCGATTCTTTTTCAAGTATTTTTATTTGTGATGAATAGTCTTCTGACAAACCAGAAAGTAGTTTCGTATCAACACGAACGCCCCGACTCTCCATTCCGGAAAGCACTTCCGTCAGCGGCAGTTCTACGTCTGAAAAAAGAGAGCCAAACCCACCGGTTTGAATTTCCTCAGAGAGCCTCTCATTCAGCGACGCTATACCGTGGCAAGAAGCTGCGGCCTGCTCCGCTGTCTGAGGTACGTTCTGAACATTACCTGCTGATGAGTCCCCATCAACAAAACGGTCGAGGAGATCAGAAAGCCCTTGATTCCGCTGCCCTGCATCAAGGAGATGGCCAGCGATCAATGGATCGAACTGCAGGCCAGCCAACTCAACACCAAGTCGAGACAAGGCAACTACCTGTCGTTTCAGATCATAGCCAACTTTTGGCACCCGAGGATCAGATAATATCTTCCGAAGCGGTTCAGAGGATGTGATCTGCTTTGCGGAAAACCAGATACTCGACTGAGCATCTGACTCCGTGTGAGCCAGAAGAGCCAGTCCTGTAACTTCTGACCACACTGGAGGCTCACCGGCTTTGCTTCGGCCTCGCGAAGCAGACTCTGTTACAGATACGATCAAACAACCACGTGTTGAAAGACTTTCTCGCAGCTTTTTAACAGCTGCTGTTACTGCAGAAGCCTTTGCTGGCAGCACAGGATCCGGATAGCCGGCATGTTTGCCCCGGTTCTCATCACCAAGGGCCAAAAGCCCTTGACCATTAGGCTTTGCCGGCTTTGCGACAGCAGTCTTCCCACCGGAAAGACTCTGTACTTTTTTTACAAGCGTCTTAAAACCCAGTTGCTGCAAAAACTGGATGAGTGGCTCCGGATCTGGACGCCGAACAACAGCTGGTTCCCAGGGAATCTGGATCGGTGTATTGAGTTCAAGCTGAATGAGACTTCGGCCCTGCCTCGCAGTATCTCCGTGCAACGCAATGTTCTCTTGACGCTTTTTCCCTTTGACCTCATCGCAACGAGAGAGAATTTCTTCAAGCGTCCCGAACTGTTGCAAAAGGCTAGATGCAATCTTGGGACCAATACCAGGGATGCCCGGCACATTATCGACCGCATCACCCACAAGCGATAGATAGTCGACAACCTGATCAGGCCTTATCCCCCAATCCGCCAGGAGTTCAGCCTCACCAACAAAGGTATTGTTCCGTAAATTCAGAAGCCGAACATGTGGTCCAAGAAGCTGTCGAGCGTCTTTGTCGGATGTAACAAGAGTACATTCACCACCAGCGGCAACTGTTCGTACTGCAAGTGTTGCAAGTACATCATCAGCTTCGTAGCCAGCAAGTTCAAGACACGGAACATCAAACACTTCAAGCAATTTTTTCACCAGAGGCAACTGCGGAACAAGGTCAGCAGGCATCTCCGAACGTGTTGCCTTATAAGCCTCGAATTGCTTATGACGAAAGGTTGGCTCTGGCGTATCAGAACCACAAAATAAATAGTTTGGTTTTTTCTTTTCTGTGATGTCGATCAGATCACGTGTGAGACCGAATACGACCGAGACCGGTGTCCCTTCGGGACTACTCATTTCAGGCAAGGCATGAAAGAGCTGATAGACGCGAGAAAAGAGGTCAATAACCCAGACCGTCTTCCCTGAGAGATCGATATCGTTTTGAGATTGTTTTTGTGCCATAACGCGGTGTGTAGATCATACCACCCCGCGGACTACTTCGACCACATGTAAGACAAGATCGCAACACGCGTGTAGTGAATGGATTCTGCACAGGCACTATTTACACGAAGACCAAGCCACCGCAGAGTCCACCCGGGGGCCAGAGATCCATGCCTGCACGCTAGTCACCGCTCGGTGGCTCGTACTCGAAGTCTTTCCACTTCATAGCACGTCGAAATGGCTCGATCCGTAAAATGACTTCACCGTTTTGAAAAATACGGACAGTACCACTCGTTTCACTCACAGCAACGGCTACACTTTTTGTCCTTCGCGTGATTGCCGCTGCCGCCCAATGCCTCGCCCCAAGACCTTTTGCTACAGAAACACTTTCTGCTGATGCGTCAATGTAGCGAGCCGCGGCTTCAATTGTTCCATCGGCACTGACAACAAATGCACCGTCAAGCTGTGCTATTTCTTTCAGCCCTTCACGGACACGACCATCGTTGAGCTTCCGTTCGCCACGGTTGTATCCACGGACTGGGTCAAATCCTGTGGAGTGACTCGACTGAATGACCTTTCGAGCATCGCCAACAACAAAGAGTGTGCCGACAGGCTTTCCTTCCCGCCCCTCACGACCAATCTCCACAGCCATATCAACGACTACCTTGAGCGTCTCAAGTGGTACTTTGGTATCGAGATTTCGTAAATCACGACTCGTCAACTGGCCAAGGTGCTCCGTCAATCGAAGTACGCTTACGGAATCTACTGTGCCCGCTTCAAACCCACTGTAAGCAGCAACCACTTGAGATTCCGGCCCTATCTTGTCTTCAGCGACACACTCAAGCAGGGCTTGAGTTAACCTCTCGTGCACAGGAAGACCAGTCACATCGATCATGATCCGGCTCATGCCATGGTCCGTCACACCAGCAAGATGCGATTCATCATCTGATGCTACCAATACGGTTCGAGTGCCGAGCAAGTCACGAAGCCGTGACCAATCAAGTCGCTGTTCCACCACGAGAAGCAACGCCGCCGAATCAGTCACATCGACAAGTCGGGATGCGGTTTCAAGGATTTGCACCAGCTGTTGAGAGAGTACCTGTGTGCTCATGGCTGCTGACCGAGAAGGCTGAAAAAACTCACGCCGTATGAATTTCCTATTAGAAAGGTACGGGTGACTCGCTTCCCATTCAAGAAAGACGTTTTACAACCGGGTCTTATCATCGTTCGGCAGCGTCGCCTGGCGAATTTCTTCATCAGATCGAGCCACTTCAACTGTCGCAGCCGCCTTCATGGGGCCGGTAAAAGCAACCACATTCCCAGGGAGCACCACACCCCACACTCGCTCTTGATAAATAGACAAGGCGTGTAACGCATGGCCAAGAGGGCCATCTTTCCAGTTCCGTCCAGGCTCTCTAGCAAGCGCTGTGGCAATAAACTCTGTAGCGGCAATGATACGATTCTCGTAGAGCCTCTCTTGATCCAGAGAGGCTACAAGCCACTCCAAAATGTGCCCAGTTGTTTGCACTTTCCGATCAATATCGTCGTCTCGGTTGTCAGGGTATTTAAACCACTCAGTACTGAACGAACCATCTCTATTTTGCAGACGCTGAAGAGTCAGATGCTGATATTCTCGAACATAGGTATTGGCCCGCTTATAGACCCCATCCAATCGTCCTGTTGCTTTCAGTCGTCGCTGACAGCCATACGCAAGACTAAAAAGGCGATGCGTTCCGCCGCAGGGCGCTGTTCTGAT
>JBDOMQ010000344.1:0-3966 GCA_039831725.1 Pirellulales bacterium | reverse complement strand
CCCTTCCAGAGGGATTCTCAAAACCGTTCGCATGCATCCCTGGCATCCTCGCTGTCTCTGGCCCACCTATCGAACCACGACCTTCTCTTGATGTGGTAGATGAGGATACAACGCGGCAATCAACGAAGCAAACTCATTGGACGCAGGACATACAACGATTTACTCGTGCAATCAATCAACAAGATGACATCCTAAAGTGGCCTCTTATTGTCATTGCAGACGACAGTGCATTCACTGCGGCAACTCTGGAAAATTTTCTGTGGATCACATTTACAAGATCCAATCCAGCAACCGATGTTCATGGTGTGAGAGAAACAATCCACCAAAAACATTGGGGCTGCGCAGGGCCACTTGTCATTGATGCACGGCTCAAGCCACACCATGCGCCACCCGTCGAGGAAGACCCTGCTGTTGTGGCAAAAATTGATAGCCTTTGCCGAAGAGGTGGTCCGCTTGCAGGAATCATTGAATAGATTCGCAGGAAGATTCAATATAAACTGGATTACTAATTGGTCCTGAACATCTTCGGATCAG
Organism: Pirellulales bacterium; assembly: GCA_039831725.1. Taxonomy (GTDB): domain Bacteria; phylum Planctomycetota; class Planctomycetia; order Pirellulales; family UBA1268; genus UBA1268. The sequence continues at coordinate 3,432 of JBDOMQ010000344.1, read as the reverse complement.
AACCAATTACTCAACAGCTGGTATCTCACTGATACGGACTTTGGTGGACACTGACCGGTGACCTGTTTTTCGACGATAGTTCTTCCTACGACGGAATTTCTGAACGTAGATTTTTTCACCCTGAGACAGACCAAGAACTTCCGCCTTAACAACGGCACCATCAATAATCGGGGCACCCATGCGGAGCTTTCCTTCTTTACCGACCGCGAGCACTTTGTCGAAGACAAGTTCAGTTCCAGCATCAATGGGCCGGAAATCGACTTCGATTTCTTGACCCTCAGAGACACGATACTGCCGCCCCCCATCTGACACGATGCAGTAGTGATGACCACCACTGGCCATGGTGTCGGTCGTTGGAGCGTCGGAGGATGTTGTTTCGGCAGCCATCAGAGAACCTCAATTCATGTAAAACAGAACCCGTAACGGGAACCTTTGATTGTAATCCGTGAGCGAGAAAATCCAGCCTCGTGCGCAAAGCACGGGAGTTTGACACTTTCTTCACTACTTTTTGATGAAGTTCATGGAAACCGCACTGTTCGCCCACTTGTTTCCCATGCCTCAATCGCCAGGTGTTCTGGGGATGCAGTGTCCTGGCCGACAATATGAAGTTCTACCCGAGAAACATCTTCGAACTGTGCAATCTCTCGTCTTTTTCTGTTATTTATCCACGTTGCCACTTCATCATGTACGGTAATTGTTAAACGTGCAATATCCTCACGCGTTACCGAAAGTTGTAGCATTCGCATAACCTCGATCGCCATACTTTCTGCAGTCTTTGCCATTCCAGTACCCAAGCATGTAGGGCAATCACGAAAAACACTCTTTCGAAGTGACGGACGGATTCGCTGACGAGTCATCTCTATCAGCCCGAAAGGACTTGTTCGTAAGACTTTTGTACGAGCTCTGTCTCGCTTCATTGCATCATGCAAGGCTCTCTCAACCCCACGGCGATATTTCTCCCGCCGCATATCAATAAAGTCATTGACAATAACGCCGCCGAGATCTCGCAATCGTAGTTGGCGAGCAATCTCTTTTGCTGCAATCAGGTTCATTTGATAGGCGTTCTCTTCTGCTGACTTTTCTGTACGAAAACTTCCTGAATTGACGTCAATTGCAACGAGGGCTTCGGTCGTATCGATTACAATCGACCCCCCACCTTTAAGCGGGACTTTGTGCTGATGAATTCGACTAATCTCTTCCTCAAGTCGATAGCGATAAAACAATGGTTCTTTGCCATCGTAAAACTGCAGCCGGCTGGCATACTTGGGCATGACCAACTCAAGAAACTCTTTTGCTCGTTCATATGCGGCACGGTCATCAATAAGAATTCTTCCTACATCTTCAGTAAACATGTCTCGGATCGTCCGAATAATCATGTCACTTTCCTGATAGATATCGATTGGTGCAGAATATTTTCTCATCCGCTTCACAATGCTCTTCCAAAGCCGAAGTAAATATGCCATGTCACGAGCCATCTCTGACTTGGTTCTCTCAGTACCGGCTGTTCGTACGACAAAGCCAACTCCCTTGGGCGGCTTGAGCGCATTCATAATTCCCCGAAGCACTCGCCGTTCTTTCTCATTATCAATCTTTTTTGAGACTCCAACTCGACCAAGTGGCGGCATAAGGACCAGATAACGACCTGGTATGGAGATGTAGGTTGATAGAGTAGGCCCTTTCGTGCCAAAGCCCTCCTTGATGACCTGTACAAGTAATTCGTCACCCCGTTTTAGGACGTCCTGTATAGGTGGCTTAACCCGAGGACGATCCCCTATACGTGGCTTTCGACGCCTATCTGAGGGCCTCCCCCCGTTATTTGATCCATCGGAAGGAGCTTTTGCCGGGTCGTTCAACTCAAAAGCCTTGTCAGGATCAAGACCACCCTGACGGTAGTATTGAGGTTCAATATCGCTGATATGCAAAAATCCATTCCTCCCAACACCGAAATCAACAAAGGCAGCCTGAATGGATGGCTCTATGTTAACGACCCTTCCCTTATAAATATTGCCAACAAGATTTTCCTGGCTTGTTCGTTCAACATAAAGTTCTTCCAGTACGCCCTCCTCAATAATTGCGATGCGGCATTCTTCAGCCTGCGTCACATTAATCAGCATTTCCTGCTTCATAATCGTTCTTTCTTTCTATTGATCCACCACTCTGGGGCGGCACATGCATCACGCGACAGTCTCCGCTAAAAGACGTCGTTTTTGATCACGCAAAAAGGCCTTTACGTCACGAGCACTATTCATTTCAAGAACCCGTTTCGCGACAGCCTGACAATCGGCGATCGATACGCTTCGAACCGCCTGTTTTATTTCTGGTATGGCTGCAGCAGGCACACTCAGTTCACGAAGCCCAAGGCCAAGCAATAACTGGGTGTACATGACACTTCCACTCATCTGACCGCAAACACTTGCCGACACTCCGGCATCATCTGCAATATCAAGAGATCTCTTTAGCAACCTGATAACTGCTGGATCACATGCGCTATAAAGATCTGCTACATCCTTATTTCCGCGATCAACAGCCAGTGTGTATTGAATGAGGTCGTTTGTTCCCACAGAGACAAAGTCCACCTCCTCAATGAATGCATCGAGCATCATTGCGGCGGCAGGCGTCTCAACCATAATTCCAATTTTTAGCTTTGGATTGAAATCAATATCGTGCTCAGCAAGATCTTCCATCACATCAGCCAAGACTAATCGTGCTTGGCGCAATTCAATGATTGTCGACACCAGCGGAAACATCACTCGTACGTCACCACGTGAACTCGCTCGCAGAATAGCTCGCAATTGAGTGCGGAACATTGGCAGTTGCCGCAAGGATAGACGAATGCTTCGCAGGCCAAGGCATGGATTTCGCTCCTCCTCCGGACTTTTCTCAGTGAGCATCTTGTCGGACCCTAGATCCAACGTCCGAACCACCATTGGCTTCCCGTCGAGTGCGTCAATGACCTTGCTATACGCCCGATAATGATCCTCTTCGCTTGGCTCATGCTGACTCGTAAGGTAGAGAAATTCGGTACGATAAAGCCCAATTCCATCGCTACCACGTCGCATGCACTGTTCAACTTCCTCAGGAAACTCAATGTTTCCTCGGATTTGCACCCTCACACCATCGACTGTCTCAGCCGGCAAGTCTCGCAAGTGCCCAAGGGACGCAGCAACCGTTTCGGCAACTTCAGCTTCGAGCCTATATCGGGCGATGGTTTCTTCATCAGGCTGAAGAATAACTACGCCTTGATTTCCATCAAGAATGACCGGTTCGCCACCAGAAACATCTGCTAAAAATGGACCAATACCGACAACGGCAGGTATCTCAAGTCCTTCTGCAACAATCGCGGTATGGCTCCCCGGTCCGCCAAGTTCTGTTGCAAAACCTTTGACAAAACGTCGATCCAGATTTGCTGTTTCACTTGGCGTCAGATTATGG
>JBDOMQ010000365.1:0-20115 GCA_039831725.1 Pirellulales bacterium | reverse complement strand
TGTTCAAAGGCTTTTTGCCAAGGTGTGTCGTGTGGAAATGCTCGACCAGGCTGCTTTGCCCGTACCGCTTGAATCTCAAGCATGTCTGCCGCCATGTCGGCAACAGCTTTCTCAACAGCCTGCTTTTGGCGTGTCCAGAGTGTCCCGCCAATCTTCGCTAGTTTGGGTCCAGTCTTGCCACCACCCACATATTTCTGAACTAATTCAATAGATGAGGCGGGCACATACACTCGAGTTGATTCTGCAAACTCGAGCTCAAGAAATTCCTCAGCCCGACCATGTTTTTTAAGAAGTTTCAAGCCTTTATAGCGAGCAATTCCATGCGCGACATGAACAACAAAATCGCCTTCATTGAGGTCAAGGAATGTATCAATAGTTCGGGTGAGTCGATGTTTCGGCAATCTATTTCGTGGTGAATCTTGCCTGCGAAATAGTTCGGCTGCAGAAATAAGTACCAGTTTCTGTGGCACCAGACGAAATCCGGCAGAGAGTCTTCCTTGTAGAAAGTGAAGGCGACCAGCCCGAGCGGGAACTGATGGAGATAAAAGCTCGTTCAGGCGTTGTTCTTCAGCCTCAGTGGGTGCCGCGATCCAAACCTCTTGGTCTTTTCCTACGGTATCGAGTTCGTGACATACGCGGTCGAGTTGGCCAGTGAAGCGTTCGACACTCTCAACTGCTAGATGGGCTGTTGCCTCAAGACTTGTCGGGGCAATCGCAGACAAAATTACAGATGGAAAACGATACACACGAGTGAATAATTCTTTTGACTGAAGGGCTAATTCTGCGGGAAGGATAGTAGCTAACCTTTTTCCCTCATCTATTAGTTCCTGTGGTTCGGCAAGGCTCCACCAGGTGCTAGGAGGCACAATGTCTGTCAACCAAGATCGCCGATTACTTTTGTTTAATCGTTGTAGAGCAGTCAGATCGATAGACTTAAGCGTCCGGACGCTTCGTTGACTAACCGTATCAAATGTTCGAAGTGAATCAATTTCGTCATCATTCAGTTCAAGTCGAACAGGTCGCTCCCAATCGGTTGCAAACAGATCAATAATGCCACCGCGACGAGCGAAGCTACCGGGTGATTCAAGTGTGTCGACCTGTTGCCATCCTCTGGCGGAAAGCCATTCTGCTAATTCTTGGGGATTGACCTTGGCTCCAAGAGTGAGTTGTCGAGTGCTTTCCTCAATCTGCCGTGGGTCAGCAAGTGGAGTCAACACAGCCTGCATAGACGTGACTAAAATCCGTGGGCTTTCATCAGAGTAGTCCACTAAACGTTTGACGATAGATAATCGTTGTGCTTCTGCCGGATCATTTACCAGAGTCTCGGGGTCAGTAGATGGGGCATTGATTGATTCAACAGCTGGCAAAACGTCAATGGCCAAGGAGGTAAATAGTGTGAGGTCATCAGCAAACATGTCCGCATCCACTGCATGCGGAACAACAACAACGACGAGTCCCTGCCGTTCTTCGGCTCTCGCTGATGCAATGCCAGCGACAGCCAGACTGCGTGCCGCTCCCCAGGTTCCGCCAATTGTCCCACCATGCCCTTGCTGAAGACTCGTGAGAACTTCAACAAAATCACTATGCTTGCGCAGTTCGTCGGCAAGTTGGTGCAGTTGCCCCGAACTTACGGGTGACAATGCGTTTTCATGGTCATTCTGAGCAGCTAACACGGTCGTATTGTAGGGGATGATCTAAAGAAATAGTGCTTAATATCGTGCCTTTATAGCTGACCTGAGGCCTCTTTTCGTGTATCGTTGAAGTATACGAAGTTTACCGAGTCCGGCCTTCTTCCAATATGGGTGAGTGTTTGTGGAGAGGCCTTAGGTTAAATTCGAGCAAAATACGTATACCTGTTCCCAAGACAACATGAGAGGACGATGGCGATGGCAACGGCACCTGATCAGACACGAAGTGAATCTCTTATCAGCGGAGCCGATGCCGTTATTGAATCACTTGTCCGCAACGGTGTTGAGGTGATTTTTGCATATCCGGGTGGTGCAAGTATGCCCCTGCATCAATCACTCACTCGGTTTGGTGATCGACTACGAACTATTCTACCCCGCCATGAGCAAGGTGGTGGTTTTGCAGCACAGGGTTACGCCCGCACAACTGGAAAGCCCGGGGTCTGTATGGCAACGAGTGGCCCTGGGGCTCTCAATCTTGTTACGGCGATTGCTGATGCAAAACTCGACAGCATTCCACTAGTAGCCATTACGGGGCAGGTTGGTACAAGCGTAATCGGTACTGATGCATTTCAGGAAACACCAATGGTCGAGGTATGCCGAGGTATTACCAAACATCATTACCTTGTGACCAATGCAGAGGACATCCCACGTGTGATGAAGGAAGCATTCTTTATTGCAACAACTGGAAGACCGGGACCCGTTCTTGTTGATCTACCGAAGGATATTCAGCTGACTCACATTCAGCCTGATTATGAAGTTGAAATGAATCTGCCGGGCTATCACCCTGAAGTTCGTCGTGCCCACTCTGAGCAAATCGCCCAGGTTGCAGCTGCGATTCGGCGATCAAAAAGGCCAGTGATCTATGCAGGCGGTGGAGTGATTGCTGGGGATGCTTCTGAAAACCTGCGAACACTTGTCGAGAAGACCGGAATACCAGTCACAATGACACTCATGGGGCTGGGGGCATTTCCTGGTGATGATAAGAGGTCACTCGACATGCTAGGAATGCACGGCAGTGTATACGCGAATTATGCGGTTGACGAGGCAGATCTGCTCATCGCCGTTGGTGTTCGATTTGATGATCGTGTCACAGGTAAAGTAGCAGAATTTGCTCAGCATGGATTTATCGTGCATATCGACATCGATCCGTCTGAAATTAATAAAAATAAGCTAGTTCACATACCAATCGTAGCTGATGTCAACGAAGCGCTCTCACAACTCAATGAGATTGTAGAGCCGCCGGAAGAGGGCTTGGATGAATGGCATGCGAAGATAGCTGGCTGGAAGGAAGAAGATCCTTTCGCGTTCGATGAAACGTACCCGGGCATTCTTGCCCAAGAGGCTATCGCAGAATTATCTCGTTTGACGGCAGAGCGTAATACAGTTGTGGCTGTTGGGGTCGGCCAGCATCAGATGTGGGCCGCACAGTTTTATAAATTCAGGCGACCAAGAACATGGCTTTCTTCAAGTGGCCTTGGAACGATGGGTTTTGGATTGCCGGCGGCAATGGGTGCAAAAGTAGGTTGTCCGGATGATATCGTCATTGATATCGATGGAGACGGTAGCATCCTGATGAATATTCAAGAATTTGCAACCTGCACGTGTGAGAATATTCCCGTAAAGGTCCTCCTGTTGAATAATCAACATTTGGGTATGGTCGTGCAGTGGGAAGACCGCTTCTTCAAGGGAAACCGAGCGCATACATACCTCGGGCCAGTTGGAAATCCGGAGGCTTCCGGACAGGGTGATGGAATTTCCCCCGACGCTCGATATCCCGATTTTGTAGCTATCGCAAAGGGATTCGGATGGCAGGCCGAAACTATCTCTGAGAAGAAGGATCTGGAATCTGCTTTAACACGACTGTTGGATTCTGACCGGCCTGCACTTCTGGACGTTCAAGTGCCATATCAAGAACACGTGTTGCCGATGATTCCGTCAGGAATGTCTGTACGTGAATTGATTAAGAAGTAACGGAGTGATTCTTCACTTTACCCAAAGGGAGAGAACTTCTTAGGTGTTGTTTCTTTCGCGGGGTCGTCTGGCTTGGTCTCGTCTGGCTTGGTCTCGTCTGTATCCGGCATAATGGAATCCGGGTCGAATTTTTCTATGGCATTTGTGAGCGATACATCTTTTGGCTCTTCGTAGAATTTGACTCCATAAGAACGTATAAGTTTCGCACGATCCTCGTATTGTTCTCTATTGTTTTCGAGTTGTTTTGCAAGACGAGTCATTGAATCAGCAAGAGTTACAAGTCGCCAACTGGATCGAACGAAATAGGTAATCGGAAGATAATTCTTTTCTGCCTCAATAGGCATGCCCATGGCATCAAAACCCATTGTGTCCATTTCACCGCCCATGCCCATATCGCCCAGCCCAGTTATTTCTTCCTCGAATTTCTTGTCTTGAATTATTCCATAGGCATCGCGAAGTGACTCTTTTACAAGTTCTTCAGCAGTCGTCAGGATTTCATTTGCTGGTACAGTGATTCCAGCAAGAGCTGAGTTAGATAAGAAGACAACAGCTCGAATTCGGAGGTCGATAGAACGAGTTGAGCTGTTAAGAATTGTGGTGGCATTTTTTACAACGCCTTCGAATTCTTGTGGCGAATCATCCATGATTGCAAGCATGTCGCTACAAATTTTGAGTGCATGCCCTTGCATCCAGTCTCGACCAATCGGCGGTACGGACTCTGCAGGAAGTTCGAGAACTGTGTTCAGGACGGGTATAATACGGCCCGCCTCTGACAGTTTGTTCCCACCCAATGCTCGCAGCGACGGAACTCTTTTTCCAAGCCCTGTCAAAGCGGCTATTCGCACAGAGGGTGTAACGGAATCATCAGATACAATCTCAGAAAGTGGTTGTGTTGCTGTTGCGAGCGCCTGGCCTTGCTTGTCTCTCAGATCACCAAGAAATAGGGCGGCGTTAATGCTGCCGTTGATAGAAAGCTGTTCACTGCGAGCCAACGCCATTAACTGTTTGACTGCCGTATCAGTTGCATTTTTATATGCAATGGGATCAGCAATTGACTCGAAAAAGATTTTTTCAAGACGTTGTCGCACCTGTGCTCTATCTAGCCGATTGCCATCAATGAATAGTTGCGGAAGGCCTTCGTCTAATAGAAGTTTCTGATGTTTTTCCGTAAAAGGTGCCCCCGACCGAAGGTCTTTCTGGTAAGCCTTCATTTCACTCGAGGCTTCCAGAGCAGCCATGCGAGTGTATCGTGGTTCATTCTGCGCTGAAATAAAACTGGAATTGGAAACCAATACGATCAGAAGTAGTCCAGTACGTTGTATGAAAAAAAATCTATTATTGAATGAAAGTTTCTTTATAAACATTCGAGCCGATCTCAGTTTAGGAAGTTTCTAGACATTTCGTTTGAGAGGCAGCGTTCATTAGAAGCCCATCATTTCCATCTCTTCCGTCATGCTCGGATCAACCGCTTGTGGTGGTTGAAAACCGGGAAGAGTTGGTAAGTATTCTCGGACAGTTTCCTCACATGCATCTGCCGCAATAATGTCAAGATTTCCAGCGGAGTCAGAGATAAGGATTTCCAAGGGCTCCGGTGGAAGGAAACCTCGTCCGGGCCGTTTTTTGCCATCGATTGTTTGTTGGCCAACCACGGCCAGGAGCGTTTGATCACTATCGATATTATGTGGCGGAACAGAGATTCTTTGATTGTTGAATTGCTTTATCTTTCGCGCCCCTTTTTTGCTCCCGACAATGTCACCGGGTTTGCTTTCAATCGAATGCAGTTCAAAGTTTCCTGAATCTTCATTGCTATCAAAAACAAGGAGTTCCTGATCACTGACTCCTAGTCCATATGTTTTCTTTTCATCCCGTAATAAGAGTCGCACAAGTAGCGGATTGTCTGCCGGTACATGAACAGGCATAGCATCCAAGCTCGGGAACGGGTCAGAAGTAGCCGATTGAACAAATTGCTCGTCAGCCAATTCAGGACTATCAAGGAATTTTTGAGGGAGATTCCAGTTGGGGTTCCATGCTCGAAGTGTCACTCGGTATCGGTAGAGTCGGCCCGGTTTAACACTTGTATCAATGAATCGAAAAAGGCAATAGTCTTGATCAAGCATTGCTCCTTCACCGTCAGGCCCATAGCCCATACCCATGCCCTCATCATAGTACGGTTCATTCATGGTTTCTTCTTCCATGCCCATCTCGGTGTCACTAAAGGGGCTGAATGTGCCTGTGCTTGGACCAGTCATTCCTCCCCCAAACTCACCTCCGGATTCCATGCCGTAACCCATTTCGCCGCCTAGCCCCATTCCTTCTTGTTGCTCCAGGGCCAGTTTCTTTTGTTCGGCAAGTCTCTTTTTTATCTCATCTTTGACCCACGGATGGATTGTTTGCATGCCCCATGATGAACCATACTCAGGACCACCCATGCCGGATTCCCCTCCGGACATATCTACACCGTTAAGCGTAGGTTTGGCAGCAAGTGCTGGGAGAGGACCCCAATAGCCGATTGGCACATCAGCAGGATTAAAGATGTTTTGTGTTGAAGGCAGTATAAATTGCTGAGGAATTGCGTCTGTCGCAGTGCCGGCCCAGGTGTCTTTCCAGTCTTCGTAGAGGCGAGTGATATCAATTACCTTCCAGTCACCGTCGCCGTCAGGACGAACCTCCAAACGCTCAACAGCATAGTCATGCCAGATAGGCAAGTCGCGTTCTGGACTCTGATAGCTTGCTGTTGTGTAGAGCGCAATGTATTCGTCAAGTTGTTTACGAAAGGGGACAAGGCCAGTCAAAAGAACGTATGGCATTTTTGTTGCGGGTGGCGACATGACGGTGGGCTGCATGCCCATTGGGTCTTCCATCATTGCCATTTCAGGAAAATCCCCTGAAAAAGATGGGTCTCCGTCCGTGAGCAGGTCGTCTTGATTGGCTATAGCAACTACCCCAGCCGTCGCAACTAATTGCTCAAGTGGAAAAATCACTGGAACCTGTCGTCGTTGTATATCACCGAGTAGTGGACGATTTAATCCCGCGTCAGCTGATAGCCTACTTATTTCAGATGGATTCCATGTTTCGAGTGAAGCACTTGACTCAATGCTTGCAGAACCAAGGGTTTTATTTAGTTCTGTTTGCTGATCAGATGGAAGTGGTCGATTTAATAAGCTGTTTGCATTCTCAACTAGACGCATGATCTGCGTTGGGTCCTCTTTTGACGACCGAGTTTTCGACCTTAAAGCATTGATGCCGCCCCAAGCAAGCGGCAAACTGCATAGCACCACAATTGCAACAAGTAATTTTTCACCATGGTTTGCAACGAAGCCAAAGATTGCTTCAGGCGTAAATTTTATTTTTGGAAGTCCCATAAAGCAATCCTCCTCACTCATTCTTGTGATTCAGTATCGAGCCCTAAGACCGTCGCATCAGGTTTTTGGGCAATCCCAATCGCTCCCCGCAATTCAACATTGAAATCATAACGCCGAACGCTATCTGCAGACATTGTATCTGAGCCCATTCCGCTCATCTCACCACCACCACCGTACATGCCTTCCTCGCCATACATGGAATCAGCACTACCAGGATTTACTCTGACTTGTCGGACATCAACTGGTACAGACATTGTTGCGAATGTTCGAAGAAGAAGGTCAAGTTTTCTTTGGTCTACAAGACACTTCAAGCAAAACGGTATGTAATGAACAAATTTTGTATCTGGTGATTCTGCAACGAGTGCACTCTCTAGCGGAGTCCCCTCGGAATCTACATAAATCCAGTTCAGCAGCGATTCATCATTTTCCTCTGAGCCAGATTCAATTGGCATTCCGGTGAAGTCATCATACATTTCCTCTTCCATGCCATACCCGCCAACACTCGCAAATCGGGGGTTTGCCGGCTTGCCCATCATCTCGCCATCCATGCCCATGTCCATGCCCATATCCATTTCCATATACTCATCAAAGCCCGCTGATTTCGTTTTTAAACGCCCTCCTTTACGTCCACCAGGATCTTCTTCTGCGGCACGATACCCGACTGCCAACTGGCTGATGTACGGAATTGTTGCATTGTGGGAACCAGTGGACTCATTGTTTGCTTGTGCGACTACATCGCAGAGAATTTCATATGCCCAGAGTTCTTCTTGCGCGAGAATAATTTGCTTTGTTGACGGTGTCGATGTCCAGTAAAAAGTCTGAAATAGCTCATTTTGGTCCATCGAATTCCAAATAACTCTGTGGTCTGTGTCTTCATCGGTACTAGCCATGTCTGGAGACATCCCCAACCCACCCCTCTCGAAGCCACTCTCTCCTCCTTCTGCTTCCATTGATTCTTTTGCATCAATTCGGCTGGGTAGCTTTTGGACAACGCGACGGATTCTCTGAAGATATCGATCTCGGAAACGGGCAGGCAGGTCTTGGTCAGGTTTCAAGAGTCTAATTACCCTCAAGAAATCAGCCCCAATATCAGCAGCGGCAGGCCACGTTCGAATGGGTTTTTGCTGATCCCAGAGATATGTCCACTCAGTGAAGATTTGTTGTCGCAGAGTGTTGTTTGAACGTGTGATCACCTCTGCCCAATCTGATTGTGGGTGGCCAAATTCCTCAAGCCCCGCCATATTTTTCCGCGAGACAGAGTCAATTGAATCAACCTTTGCCTTTACAGCAGATGAGCGAGTGTTTATTTCATTAAGCAGTTTCGCATCAGCGGTAAATGCAAGAGGAACAAGAATAAGCGGCATAAGAAGTGCCAGCAGCCAAAAGTGGTACTTCTGTACTAGCTTCAAATAGGCGCTGATGTTGTCTGGAATCTCAACCATAGTTGTTCCGATTCAATTGGAGGCTTGATCTGTGTGGATTCTTGTAAACGCACAAACGTACTGCTAATAATCACCACTTTCGCTTTCTGAAACCAATTCGACAGCTCCTGGTGTTTTCGGTTTCCAAACAAATTGGATTACAAATCGATATTTTTTTAGCTCGATTCCATCTTCCATTAACCCACCATCAAATCCTCTTGTTGGGCTTCGGCTTGAGCCCATACCCATGCCATCATCACCGATACTGTCGACAGCAGTTGATATCCAGAAGTCCTCAATTGGATTGGATTCGATAATTACTGGAAAGCCAATGCCGATATCTTTTGGGAGAACTTTTTCTCCAGCCATTGGGCCAGCTGAGACCGTCACGATCTCTCCTCTTTCGCCTAAAAGAGATTCAATGAATGTAGACCGGAGATAGGTTTTGCCCTCGAACGGTGCATGATAATCCTCGTTATGGAAGTGATGCCCGACGATTTGGATGACCCAGCCAGCGCCCGAAGGAGTTTCTGGTTCACTCTCCTCGAATTCATTTGCACCGCTATCCATATTCTCATTGCTGTCACTATCTGTTTCAGAAACAGTTTCTTCCTCAGAGTCCGCTTCAGATGGCTCAACCTCAGAGGACTCTTCTGTATCAAAGCTTGTAAACTCTGCCGCAGCGATTGTGGTTCTCCAGTCTTCTTCAAGTGGTTCAAACCAAGTAGCGAGATCTTCGAAATACTGGCAGTCCAAAGAATCGATATGGAGCTCATCGTAATTAATTGAGGTCGGTATGGCCGGCTTCACCGAAAGAGCATTTGGCATTTCGCTTGCCTCTTGTTCTTTCAGGGCGGCCTCAGCAGCTTTCATTTCATCTCGAAGCAATTCGTCAGTCTTGTCCGGTTCGTTACGAGGGATCATCGACTCAATAGTTCGAATTAATTCAAGGGTTTGAAAACGACGATCGCCGATTCGAATTAATCTCTGCTGGCTGTCGAGGATCTCAAGCCGTTCAGCCTGAGCCTGCTGAACACTGCTCTGAATTTGCGATGACTTTGCAACGACTGAATCGATTTGGGTAAATGCATCCGCGAAAAGATTTTCCGAGTAGCTGCTCCAAGCAATATATATGCCCAAGAAATTAACGAGCGCTGCAACTAAAAGGCCGAGCATTGCGGCAACTGCCCACGGTTTCTTGGCTTGTATTAAACGGTCCCGGGTGACGTCGCTTGGCAAGAGGTTGGTTCGTATGCCCGCGACACCCAATCCTTGCAGTGCTAATCCGTAGACTGTTGCAAAAGCCAATTGGTTTTCACGGAACGCAGGGGTCTTCAGAATAAGATCACCCTCAAGCCCCTTAAATTCTCGTAAACGATGTACTTCAAGTTGAAGTTGTTTTGCGAGAAAGTCGCTGAGTCCACGGAGTTTCGCAGCATTACCAACAAGCAAAACTTGGCCAATTTTCGCAGTACGATCCTGCCCCGTGAAATAATTTAGAGAACGCTGTAATTCACTGGCAAATTCATTGAATACAGGCCTTAAGATTTGGAAAACTTTTTTCGGATCATCGGCTCGTGCGGCATTCCGCTTCAAATTCTCTGCTTTTGGGAATGTCATCCGCATTCCCTGAACGAGTGCCCGAGTGAAGTTGCTGCCACCAATAGGCATTGTTCGCTGCCAAATTTTTAACCCATTTGTAATAATCAAGTCTGTCGAGTCTACACCCAATGAGGCTAGGACAATCGATGGAGGGGGGGCATCCGGGTCAACTTCGCTTGGCTTTGGAAGTTGATCAAACATGACGACGTTGGCTAGAGAGACTGGGCTCAGTTGCAGGAAGTCGATTTCTATATCGGCGTCCTTAAATGGCTCAATAGCCTTTGCGACCTGATCGCGCTTCATTGCGAAAAGGGCAATTTCGGCATCGATTACAAAGCCACTTTCCTCGATTCCACCTTCGAGTCTTTGCCAACTCCAGACAACCTGTTCGAGAGGGAATGGAATTTGTTGTCGAGCTTCGTAGGTGACGATATCCGGTATCTTGCTTGCTTCAACAGGAGGCAATTTAATAAACTTGCTGAGTCCAGCCTGCCCAGGAACTGAAACTGCGATCGTGTCTCCGGCAATATTATTTCGACTGAGAAATTCCTCTAGAGCATCTCGGACAAGTTCTCCGGGGTCAGCTTCAGGTTGTGTAAGCAACATCGGGTATTCGATGTAATCGAAAGCCTCTGCAACTAGTTTTTCTGAATCCGAGGAACGGCTACAGCGCAGGGCTTTCAACCCACACTTGCCAATATCGATTCCCCAGACGTTTCGCGAGCGTGCCATGCCGCAACCGTTTTTTCAAAAATAACTGGAAAGGAAAGCTGTCCCACCATCGAATGGGAAGCAAAACATCTACCACATGAAGTGTACACTCAGGAAGGATACCATACAGGAACTGTATGGTATCCTTTTTTCTAGTGTCAAACGGTGGAGAAGCAAACCCGTTACATTGTGTCAAAACGTTAGTAGGACAGAGTGACTCGGTGAGAATAGGCTACATTCTATTTCCCACTTTCCCGGTGGTAAAAATAAAGCGGTACTTTGCAGGTGCGTTTTTTGCCGCATGAAAAGCAGTCTTTCGAGAACTGACAGTTTGACATGAATGATTCTGAACAAAACTCGCGTCCCGAAGTGGCAGTCTTCCTCCCATGCCATTCGCTTGAAGATTTGTCCGAATGGATTGAAAATGATGAGGCATCGGCAATTCTTAACGCGTGGACAGTTGCGTGGCATCCTTCTGTCATTTGTGAGTCAGAGGGTCTGCCTAGCTGGGCAAGTGTTGATGTGCCGTGGACCCGTGAAGGAAAAATAGTCGGTATTGTTCCCGAAGGACTCGCAGAAAGATTTTCGGCCGGAGCCTCTCCACCATCTGTTGCAGGTCAAAGGTTTCTTCATCAAGAAGCTTCCGAATCTTTGCTCCCTGAATTGATTGATGCATGTCGTGCCGGGATGACGATGGGTTTTTCAACCGGTAGCGGGAGTGAGGGATTATCTGTATGGCAGGTCTCTTTTGTTGAGGACTTTCGTTCACTCGGTCTAACGTTTTTACTATTTGAACGATTAGCTAGTCGAATGCGATCGGATACAAATTTGGAGCAAACGGGCTTCTCAGAGGTCGTTGTTGAATCAGCACAAGCTTGGAGGAAAGATGATCCAGCACTCGCGCGAGAAAAACTGGCTCAGGCGTTCCAATGCCTTGAGGCTACACGAGACCACTTTTACCCCGTGGAATGCTGGTGCCTCGATCTGGTTCTTTTTTCAGAAAGTTCTATAACAGCCCTCAAAAGCGAGTTGCAGTCTCCAGTTCCGGCATCTTTGTTGGCTGATACAAAGACGGTAAATTGTTTTGATAAATCGTTATCGAATATTTCTGACTTAGTACACGACAAGGTTGCCAACGGCTCTCTGTCTGTGCTTGGTAGCGTATCTGGAAATCTTCCCCTGGCTCTGATGTCGCCTGAGCAGCTTGATCGTGAAGTTGCTGAAGGAAGAGTTGCATGGCAAAAGGCTGCCAGTGTTCTGCCACAAATATTTGGTTGTCATACAGGACCACGTGCCTCAATCTTTTTGCCGGTTTTGCAGCGGCTTGGGTATCAAGGAGTGCTGTGGTCAAGCTTCGATGGTTTTCCTATGCCGTCTGCCGGGGCAGCACGATTCAAGTGGAAGAATGAAAGTGAAGATCAGCTTGACGCACTTGAACCCAAAATGCTCGATGCTCGTAGTTCTGCTGCGGTACTTTCCTTAAGTTCAATATTAAGCGATGCCATGGACCATGACCATATGGTTTTGATAATGTTTTGTCACCATGCAGGTACCGCGACTCCATGGTTTGAATTACTTCGTCGAGCCGCATCATGGACGAATGTTTTTGGTCGATTCTGTACGGCAGAAACACTGCTCGGCGAAACTGCAGATCTCTCTTTCCCGGTTTCATTTGAACACGATGGATTTCGCGTGGGCCTTTCACCTGGCACAAAGGTCGCCTCCGTTGCTCATTGCAACAAAAATGAAACAAGCTCTATGTCGCAGTCAGAAATTATTTCTGCTGAGTCGTGTCGGTTGGTAGGCGATCAAAGCACATATCGAAATATTTTACATCCCTTTTGTAATAATGAGGAATCGTCTCAAGTTCTGGGCACTTCAATTGCTCCCGAGAACGGTTTCCGGAAATGGGGAAATTCTTTTCTTGGAAACTGGTTGCCAAAACGGCAGAAAACACAAGACATTCTGACCGTGCGTAGCAAGAGCCTAGTCGTCAGGGTGCATCAGCAAACCGGTGGAATCGTATCAATTCGTAATCAAAAGGATGGTCGGAATCGACTGTCGCAACAACTCGCTCTTCGTTGGGATCAGCCTGGGTCGCATGGCTCAGACATTCAGTATTCGGCGATGGTGGCCAATCGGGTTGATCGCCGTGACGATGGTATTGAAAGTCATGGTGACTTGATCGATGAAAAAGGTTCTGTACTCGCACAGTTTTCACAGAAAGTACAGTTTGTATTGGACGGGTCCGCATTATCGTTATCAATCCTTATTGAACCAACACAAGAATTGCAGTCGCTTGTATCCTCTTCAGGTGACGCCCTAAGTCGATTTTTTACATGTCGATTCGCATGGAATGAAAATGATTTCTGTGATATTTTCCGAAATATTCAAACGCAGTTTGTCGAGACTGAACGTCAGCGTATCTTTTCGCCCCTAGTTCTTTCTCTCGTGAGCGATGGGGGTGCGGTTGTACGTCAGGGCGAACAACCGACGGCCCCTGTGAAGACAAGCGGCCTGCAGATTTTCACTGGTTGTCATCCTTGGCATGTGCGGAGTAGTTCGCACACTCTCGACACAGTCTTAACTACAGACTGTGAAACATCCACTCAGTCATTTCAACTTGCGATCGGTATCGATTTGCCCCATGCAATTGACTTGGGATGCACTTGGGCCGCAACAGAGTCATTGCAGATGCCCCACACGCCATTGAGGCTACCCTCTAACGTTCGCTTAGTATCTGCCGCGACCATCGGTAATGATTCTGCGGGAGACGGTCTTTGTCTTCGTTTGCTCGAATCAAGCGGACAAGAGAGCACGATGAGGCTTCAGTTCAGCCGCAAGATTCATTGTGTTCGTTGGAATGACGGAGTGTACAAGTCGCAAGTGACAAATGATGCAGGTCTCGTCGTTGAGGAAAAAACTGTTGAGTACCCACTGCGTCGCTATGAGTTAGTCGATTTGGAGATTATTTTTTGTGAAAATCATCACGCTTGATGGGCCTGCTGGTGCAGGGAAAAGCTCTACAGCAAGACTGCTTGCCGATAGGCTGGGCTGGTGCCATATGGATACTGGTGCGATGTATAGAGCCGTTGCTTTGGCGGCACTCGAGCGAGACGTCTCCCTTGAGAATGAAAAAGAGTTAGCAGAGTTGGCAGCAAGCCTTGATATTCAATTTGCTCATGACTCTGTTTTCTTAAACGGTGAAAATGTCTCAGTAGAAATACGCGTCGATCGTGTGACCACAGCTACACGATCTGTCGCAGATGCTCCTTCTGTACGTGAAGAAATGAAAAACAAGCAGCGAAGCCTGTCCGAAGAATTTGATCTTGTTACCGAAGGGCGTGATCAAGGTACGGTTGTATTTCCTCATGCAGAATTAAAAATTTATCTCGATGCATCGCCATCAGCACGTGCGGCAAGGCGGTATCACCAAAGAGTTGAATGCGGTGACAAAAGTCGCTCGATGAACGAGATTTTGCGAAGTCAGATAGAGCGAGACCAAGGAGACAGAGACCGTCCAGTCGGGGCGATGGAAGCTGCTAAGGATGCAGTTATTATCAACACAGACGGGCTGTCGCTCGAAAGTGTCGTTGAACAGGTTTTAGGATTGGCGCACGATCGTGGTCTTGCATGAAATTAGGAAGTCAGACAAAGTGCCAATGAGTTTTTTTAAAGAAAATGAAACAGGAACCAGTGGGAAATATTCGGTTTCCAAGATTGTCAAAAAAACAGAAAGTCACCAGGAATGGTGGGGCCGATGGCTTTATGATTCGTTGTGGTTTCTCTGCCGTGTATTCGCTGTTGCACTATTTGGTTTTCGTCTCAGAAAGGTCGAGCGTCTACCACAAACTGGTGGTCTGCTGGTTCTCTCGAGTCACCAGAGTCTCCTTGATCCTCTGTTGTTAGGGCTCGCCACGAACCGGCGACTCTCGAGTCTCGCTCGGAGTAGTCTCTTCACATTTGGTCCATTTGCCAGTGTGATTGCCGCGCTTGGTGCCGTTCCAATTGATCGAAATGCTTCAACCGTTACTGCAATGAGGACCGTGATCCAGAGGTTACGAAAAGGGGCCGCTGTCATTGTTTTTCCGGAAGGGACCAGAACAGCGTCGGGCCAGCTTTGTGAAATGAAACATGGCTTTGCGTTATTGGCGAAGCGAGCATGTGTCCCCATTGTTCCAGTCGCAATTGTGGGGGCTTTTGAATGCTGGCCGCGTTCTCAACGAACTCCTCGTCCTGGGCGCATTCGGCTTGAATTTGGTGCAGTTATTACAGCCGATGAAGTAGAGAGTCTTTCAGAAAGCCAGTTAGCCGAGCGCTGTATAACATCGCTCCAAAATCTCGACAGTCTTGCACGTAGCACACAACGCGGGTACGTGCGTCGATGATCTGAGAAATTTTCTTTGATCTCATCAGGATCTGGTTGGCTTGCACGAGTTGTATGGACAGAAACGTTCTTGATTTCATCACTATTCTAAGTTGTCGTTTTCGTCGAAATCATCTAACAGGCGGTTCTCAGTCGCAATATTTCCGATGTTTTCTAACCACGGCTAAAAGGAATTATGAAATACGTTTTATCTCGATGCGTTGCACTAGGTATCGCTGCTTTGTTTGGCACGGATGTGCTTGCTCTTGACTACTCGCCGTCAACCACAGCAGTTCCGGTGCCGGGTAGCGGAGCCAAGATTGATTTTCTTGGAGATACATTCGAAGAAGATGGCTGGAAGTTTTATCACAACCATCCCAAAAGTTCTCGAGAGGAAGACGGGCGTGCGCGTGGGCCGCTGGCCTTTTCTGGAAATAGAAGAATGCAGGAAGGCCCCGAACGAGGCCAGCCCGATCTTCTCGAAGTAATAAAGACACCCCCGAACGGGTTGCCTGAAAGTAATCACGCGCTCCTCATTCGAACGTTGCACTCGGGTGTTCCAGGCACATATTCGAGAACTGTGCAGCAGGATGATTTGATTTGTGGTATCACCACAAGACTCGGATCCCAAATTCCCGTGCGAGAAATTCCTAGTTGCGTGGTTCGTATTTGGTTGCCCCCAGCAGAAAAGTGGGAGAATCGTAGCGGACCTCACTTTGGTATTCGAGTAGGTGTTCGTACAACGAAGCTTGAGCGAAATAGAGGATTTTTTGCATCGGGTAGTTCCTCAGTTGTTGAGCCTTACTGGCCGGGCATGTGGATTCACTTTCGTAGCGAAACATCACGTGGTGTGGAAAGTGACTCAGCACTAATCAAGGTCCGTGGAGATCACCGTGGAATTGATTTTCCAGTAAAAAATATTTCGGCAGATCAGTTTGGTTGGTGGACGCTAGGAATGTCACTATCAGCCGACGGTCAAATTCATTACTTTGCCCGTCAAGGTGTTGATGACCTGACTTCTCAAGATCATCTAACAAGCCAATTTCCATATAGTTTTCGTGCAGAACGACTGAACTCATTCTTCTTCAACTCGTGTAATCTGAATGACGGTACAACATGGTCAACACCATTTGTTATCGATGATCCATCGGTGTATGTTGTAAACTCGACGCGGGTCATGCAGTTGGTCCAAAGGCGAGAAGCATATGAACTTCGGCGAAAACAAAAACGGTCGGCGTACCGTACGCACCAAAGCAGATCTCGCTAAAAGCGTTCCTGGAATTCTATGCAGGCGGCAATGAAATACGCTCTGTTCGGAGCCTGAGGGCATTTAGAACAACAGATACACTGCTCAAACTCATCGCAGCAGCTGCAACGATCGGGCTTATGTGCCAGCTTGAGCCAAACGCGGGTACTAGAATACCCGCCGCAAGTGGAATACTGAGTGCATTGTAGAAAAATGCAAGAAATAGATTCTGCTGGATGTTCAACAAAACAAGCCGACTTAATCGTATGGAATACGGAAGTGCCTCTAGATCGCCTCGCATAAGAGTAACGTTCGCAGTTTCTATAGCCACGTCGCTTCCGGTTCCCATGGCAACGCCGATCGTAGCAGCAGCAAGAGCCGGGGCATCATTCACCCCATCACCAACCATTATGGTCTGGTCACCTCTGGAATGTCTTTCAGTAATAAACTGATATTTTTCTTGTGGTGTAAGTGCAGCTTCGTAGTGTTCGATGCCCACAGACCGTGCAATAACGCCAGCGTTATCGGGATGGTCGCCGGTCAGCATTGTAATTGTAAGTCCTAGTTGCTTCAGCTTCCCAATCGCAGAAGAGGCTGATTGTTTTACTGGGTCCGTAACAGCGAGTAGACCGGCTATATGTGAATTGACCGCTACGCCGGTGATTGTTTTTCCACTTGCCCGTAAAGGGTCAGCTGCCTGTTGAAATTTATTCAGTTCACTTTCGGGCACGTTGTGTTGTGCAAGAAAGGATTCGTTGCCAAGGGCAACAGACTTGCCTGCTACGGTTCCTTGGACACCAGCTCCTGGCGTTGAGAGAAATGTGTCAGCGTGGTGGAGTACCACGAGGTTTCGTTTGCTGGCTGCTTGGCAGATTGCTGTGGCAAGTGGATGTTCGCTACTAACTTCAACCGCAGTTGCCAACAGCAGAAGTTGTTCTTCGGAATGATTGCCGAATAATAAAATGTCAGTAACAGTAGGTTGTCCCTCAGTGAGCGTGCCTGTTTTATCAATCATAAGGCTCTTGCTTTGGCCGAGTATTTCAAGAGATTCAGCATCTTTAAACAGAACGCCCTCGCTGGCAGCGCGACCAATACCGACAATAACCGACATGGGTGTCGCCAGGCCGATAGCGCATGGGCATGCAATCACCAAAACTGAAACACTTGAGATGATCGCATGCGCGAGCCGAGGTTGAGGGCCCAGAAAAAACCATCCAATGAATGTTGTGATCGCAATAGCTATCACAATCGGTGTGAATAGGTTGGCTGCGGCATCAGCCATTCTTTGGATAGGAGCTTTGCTTCTTTGGGCTGTACCAACGAGGGTAATTATTCGGGATAAAAGAGTTTCAGAACCAGTTTTTTCGGCAAGGAAAATGAAGCTGCCTCTGCCATTCTTTGTTCCCGCGATGACCTCGTCACCTTTTTTCTTTTCTACGGGTGCAGGCTCACCGGTTAACAAAGATTCATCGATATGACTTGTCCCATCGACGAGTGTGCCATCGACAGGAATAGTCTCACCTGGCCGAACGCGTAGGTGGTCTCCCGGACGAACGGAACTCAGCGGTACATCCTGTTCACCATTTTCGAGTACGACTCTCGCAGTCATTGGAGCAAGCGATACCAGCGATCGAAGTTCGGCTCCAGTTTTTGAACGTGCCTGGCTTTCCAGTGCTTGTCCGAGCTGGACAAGCACAATAATCATTGCAGCCGCGTCAAAGAAAGTATGGACGAGGCCGGTTTTCGGATTGTGAAATGAATCAGGAAAAAAGTCAGGAAGTAGTGTAGCTATCAGGCTAAATCCATAGGCAGCACTGACGCCGACAGCAATCAGCGTAAACATGTTCAGATTGCCGGTGGCGAGGCTGCGAATACCACGGGAAAAGATCGAACGGCCACATGTCACGATGACAAGACTCGTAAGTATGAGTTGCAGTAACTGGTTTACGTGTGGGTCGATCCAAGCCTCGATAGATAGCCCAAGCATTGGTGCCATTGCCAGGATCAGGATGGGAGCCGAAAGCATGATTCCGGATAGAAATTCGCGAAGGCCGATCAGCAGACTTCCTTCAGTTGGTATCGCATCTGATGGGCTTGTTGTCTCTAGTGGCATTCCGCATTGGGGGCACGAGCCCGGTGATGCGGAAAAGACTTCAGGGCACATTGGGCAGAAGTAGCCATCACTCTTGTCTGGCAACGAGGATGTTGCTTTTGCAGGATGTTTGTTCTGGCAGCACGGGGAGGGTTTGTGCATAGCAGCTATCCACAAGAGTCTATTGATTGCTTGATCTTCTCATTCACAGCAATAAACACAATAGAATTGATAGGATTTGTTTATGGTTATTTCGAGGTAGCGCCTCGAGCCCGCTTAAATGGATCAATAGTACTACCAGAAGGACCCTGTGGCGGAGTTGTTTCTGGCGCTGCAAATGGAAGCATCTTGGGCCATTCGAGACTCATTCCTGGCCACGCCGATGTTGGCTCTGTTGGATTTGGTTGTGTTGTCGTCGCCGGGAATGCCTGGACCGGATTCCCTTGGAGAATCTGGTCAGGTTTTGGGAAGTTTGGATTTCCAGATGTAATCTGAGTGACCGATGGTCCACTGAGGCCTCGTGTAAGAGGTTTGATTGACACGGAGTCAATTTGAGCTTCTCCTAGGCCAGTTAAAGCAAAGGTGACGGTGAGCGGTGGGGGTGATTCGCCAGGTGATCCATCGTTGCTGGTTTGGGCAGGGGGTACAATTCGGTAAAGCACGAGTCGTCGCCAGCTTTCTGTTTTGTTCACTCGCTCAGCCAAAGCTGGACCACCATACGAGTCAAAAACAAGGAGGCCATCAACAGATCCTTCAATAGAATTCGGCACTCGAACCTTTGCAACGATTTCTAAAAGCGTGCCCTCAGCTGCACTGATAGGGGGTGTTGTAATCCAAATTGGAGGAGTCTCGATAACAATAGGTGCTTCTTCAGGGTTGATGGCGGTGGCTAAGATCCGCAAGCTTCTTTGACCGTCAGCGGGCGTACGTGTTGATAGCTCTACGGATCCTTTCACTTGATCCGTTGGTCGTACGAAGTGTCGCCACCCAGTGCTGGACAGCGTATTGATCTCTTCCATTTGACCACCTCTTAGCAAATTATTCCCCGCATTTGTCGACTGCAATGCATCGATCATTCTCCAGTGGTCTGAAAGTGTTGCAGAAGAAGTTGTGAGAGGACTCGCAACCATGGAGCCGGTTGCAGTCACTCCTCGCTCCCAAAAGAGGCGCTCTAATTGTCCTGCTATAGCACGCGATCGTTCAAGTTTTTTGACGGCAGCGGTTGGGTCCTGAGCAATCATTGCTTCAGCAAATTGAGCTTCTTGTTGAGCCTCAGAAATCATTTCAGTTACTGGAAAATGACCAAGAGCCTTTGGTGGAAGTTCTGCGGCCAGTCGACTCGTGCGGGCAATTGCGTTTGCTGCTTGTGCTCGGGCGAGAAGGGCTGCAGTTGGTGCGTTGCGACGTACAAGTTCCTGCACATGGGCAGTAGCAGATGGATCGTTGCTTATCAAAATGACGGC
The DNA here is from genome assembly GCA_039831725.1 of Pirellulales bacterium. Lineage (GTDB taxonomy): Bacteria > Planctomycetota > Planctomycetia > Pirellulales > UBA1268 > UBA1268. The sequence goes on along the minus strand of JBDOMQ010000365.1, from coordinate 193 downwards.
AGCAGCATGGAAGTTATCAAGTGTCATCGCAACACCGCCTGTAACTCTGCGGTGTTGTAAAGGCCTGAGGGTGCTGTGAGTAATTTCCCAAGGCCGGTGTGCCTCTGGAATGCCGGGAATGAGAATATTAAGGGGCTGTTCATGTCGTGGAATGTCACCACGGTAATGCCGGGCCATAATTTGACCACCCTGT
>JBDOMQ010000081.1:0-3971 GCA_039831725.1 Pirellulales bacterium | reverse complement strand
GTGATGGTCTGGGTGCCATTTTTCCTCCTATTGTGTGGAGCATCGTCGCGCTCCGTGCCATGGGGTGCTCCGAAAACTCGGCCGAGGTATCTGAGTGTTGGAAGCAATTAGAAGGTCTTCTTGAGCGTCCAGATGATCAAACGATTCGGGTTGAGCCGTGTCGGTCGCCTGTTTGGGATACGGCGATAGCATTGCGGGGACTCGCAGAAATCGACTCACCGTCAGTCAATGTCTCCAGCAGTATGAATGCAGCTGTTGATTGGCTGCTTGCTCGAGAAGTTCGTTTTGCGGGTGACTGGTCTCGTCGAGTTCAGGCCACCCCGTCTGGCTGGTGCTTTGAGTATGCCAACCGGTATTACCCAGACGTCGATGATACAGCAATGGTTCTGATCGCGTTCTCCTCATGGATGAAGCAACAAAAAATATCGGGTCAAGGCAACGCAGGCCGGCGCTTGAGTTGTGCGAAAAAGGCCACCTGTCGTGGCATCGAGTGGCTGACTGCGATGCAGAATAGTGACGGAGGCTGGGGCGCGTTCGACCGCAATAATAACCATGAACTGCTTTGTAAAGTGCCTTTTGCAGATCACAATGCGATGATTGATCCAAGCTCACCAGATCTTGCGGGCCGCGTGCTTGAAGCATTTGGCAGTCTTGGCCATGGAGTGGGTGAACCCGTTGTCGATCGGGCAATTGGATACCTGCGTGCCACTCAGGAATCCGACGGAAGTTGGTTTGGCCGTTGGGGTGTCAATTACATATATGGGACGTGGCAGGCCATTGAAGGCCTTCGGGCAGTGGGTGTTTCCCGGGACGACCCGCTTGTTGAGCGGGGCATAGAGTGGCTTCATTCAAAGCAACAGCCAAATGGGGCGTGGGGTGAAAGTCCAGCAAGTTACGCCGATCCATCTTTGAAGGGCGTCGGGGAGCCAACGGCATCGCAGACAGCGTGGGCAGTTGCTGGTCTTGTGGCGGCTGGTGAAGGTAGCTCGTCGTCAGCACGTCGGGGTGTTCAGTGGTTGTTGACGACCCAGCGGTCCGATGGTGACTGGAATGAGACTGCATTTACTGGGACGGGTTTCCCGAAGGTCTTCTATCTCCGCTACCACTACTACCGAATTTCCTTTCCGCTCATTGCAATCGCACGGTGGCATGCGTCGTTAGGGACCGAGAGCACCAGGCAGGATTCTGGTCAGGTTGGGGCATGTAAGGAATCGTTCGAGACGCATAAAGAGGTGTTTGTATGAGTGTTCCTGTTGGACAAATGATGGCTGTTTTGAGACATGTTGCTGTGCAACGTCTCAGAGGAAATCGCAGGTACCCACTTGTGCTTATGCTTGAACCACTCTTTCGATGCAACCTTGCGTGCGCGGGATGTGGAAAGATTCAGCATCCAAGTGAGATACTTCGACAGCATCTCTCACCAGAACAGTGTTTTAAGGCGGTGGATGAATGTGGGGCACCAATTGTTGCCATTCCGGGTGGTGAGCCTTTGCTGCATCCGCAAATTGAAAAAATCATTGCAGGAATCGTAGCCCGCAAAAAGTATCTCTATGTTTGTACGAATGCGATAAAGCTCGAAGAAATGCTGTCACGGTTCACACCGTCAAAATATCTCGCCTTTTCGATTCATCTTGATGGGCTTCAGCAGGAACACGACGCTTCGGTCTGTCGGGATGGAGTGTACGACATGGCAGTCAGTGCGATTCGTGCTGCACGGAAAGCTGGTTTTCGTGTCACGACGAATTCAACCCTATTTGCGGATGCTGAGCCGGAGCGATGTCGTGAGTTTTTTGATGAAGTAATGCAACTTGGTGTTGAGGGAATGATGGTTTCCCCTGGGTATTCGTATGAGAAAGCGCCAGAGCAAGATATTTTTCTGAGTCGTGAAAGAAGTCATGGTCTTTTCCGGAAGATTCTGAAGGGTGGGACAGGCCGTTGGAAATTCAATCAGTCTCCGGTTTTTCTTGAATTCCTAAAGGGTAACTGGGATTTGGAATGCCGGCCTTGGGGAACGCCGTCGTACAGTCTTTTCGGATGGCAGAAGCCATGTTATTTACTTGACGAGGGGTATGCCGAAAGTTTTGCAGACCTCATGAATACCACTGATTGGAATTCATACGGTCGAGCGAGTGGGAATCCAAAATGCCAGCAGTGTATGGCGCACTGTGGTTATGAGCCTGCAGCTGTTGAAGCCACCTTTGGGTCGTGGAAAGGTTTCTTGCGAACTGCCCGGCTGGCAGTTTTTGGCCCACCTCGGGATCAGCATGAATCTGCTCCTAGCCTGCCTGAAGGGCCGCAGGCCGCAGCACTTCCTATGCTCCCAGTCATTGATTCCATACCAGCCAAGACCGTTGCCTAGCATGGATTAATCTGAGCAAGTAAAGCCTTCTGGAATAAACATGTAAGTTTATTCCTTGGATAAAAGTATTCGTTGAGCTTCGATTGCCGCACCTCGGGCACCCGCGGTGTCTCCATTTGGCATGATCTCGATTGCAATGCTGAGTTGTTCTTCTCTCTGGCTTGGCATGCCTTTTCTTACCTCGTCCAAGAACCACTTCTGGAAGGCCTCCTCGGTTTCAATGGCCCCGCCTCCTACAATTAGTGTATCCGGGTCGAATACGTTGATCATTTGGTCGAAGAATAGCCCTAGAGCTCTCGCCTGAACTCGAAAAATTTCCTGGCACATGTCGTCACCAGCAGCAGCAAGGCCACGAACTCGAACCGCTGCTTTGGCAAGATCAAGAGATGCCAATGAATGGTCGCTGTGCTTTTGGAGATAATGAGGTAGCAAGGTTTTTCTGATTGCTGTAAGCGAGCACAGTGACTCAAGGCAACCAACACGACCACAGTTGCACTGTGCCGTTACTCCCGCGAGTTCCGGCAGCATTGCCGTGAGGCTTTCGGTTGGGATTAAAACGTGGCCAAGTTCTCCACCAAATCCCCGGCTGCCAGCAACAACCGTTCCTTGATGGATGACCCCACCACCGAGACCCGTCCCGATGATGGCAGATACCGATGTCTTGTTGGGTTGATTTCCGAAGATGGTCGTGTGGCCCCATACGGCGGCTGCATTTCCATCGTTTAAATAATGAACAGGAACCCCAACGATCTTTTCGAGGCCTCCACGGATATCAAAACCAGCCCAGTCAGAGTGAACGAAGTTCGTTGAACCGCGGATACTAAGAACCCCGTCTGCTGTCGCTGGTCCAGGTGTGTCGAGTCCTATTGCGGCAATATCCTCGCGTTTTCTTCCTGCCTTCGAAACGGCATCTTGTAGCCCATCAACAATTTGTTGCAAACAAATCGCCGGTCCTTCAACACTTCGTGCAGGATGTTCACAAAGATCAGGGATAAGAAATGTACCATCGCCGTCCAGAATTGTTGAGTTGACAGCTGTTCCGCCTAGGTCAACTCCGGCAACAAGTGGCCCCGTGTTCTTTTTGGATTCTGGTGTGGTCATTGCCTGGATTGTTTTCCTTTTTCTGGAATGATTGCATGCTTCCACAATAGTAGCAGGCCGTTAAGCAGTCGCGGAAACGAGTGTTATTTGGCGTCGACTAGCTCCCGACGAACCCGGCTCACGATTGCACGAAGTCCCCTACTTCGTAACATACCAAGTACATCCGCCAGCCCCATTTTTTCAAGAAGGTCATCGGGTAATTCCTGTGCCTCAGTTTGGGGTCGGCTAGCCACTGCCTCTGAGAGGATCGCAACGAATCCCTTCACGGTTGGTGCTTCTTCGGCGACTTCTGCCACAAGACGCATTGAACCGTCAGTGATTTCTGGCCAAAGAAACACAGAGGTTTGGCATTCATGTACCCGACGATCTTCGTTCTCTTTCTTAGCCAGATAATCAGCGTTCAATGGCGGCAGGCGGTTCGCGAAGTCAAGGAGTAGCTCGAGCTTCTCTCGAGCATCTAAGTCAACAAACTCTTCGACAATCTGGTCGATTCGTTCGTTCACTGTTTCCA
>JBDOMQ010000065.1:0-20180 GCA_039831725.1 Pirellulales bacterium | reverse complement strand
TCTCTTGCAGCGCAGCGATTTGCCATGGATTCCTCGGAAACCGTAAAAGGCCTGGGAGAGAACTCGTGGGGGATGTCTGCGTGTATGAGTCCTACGAACGGATATTCTGGCCACTACGGGTCCATGCCAGCAGACCGGGACTTTCTACTGATGGATGGCACGATTGCACCATACGGTGCTCTAGGGTTTCTTGTATTTACACCGAAGCAATCGTTAGCTGCGTTTGAGTACATGAGGACGATCCCTGAGTTAACCGGCAGGTATGGGCTCTACGATGCCTATAGTTTTCAGACCAAAGCCGAGAACGGCAGGCCTTGGGTCGCGAAGTCGTATCTCGCAATAGACAAGGGCATTGTCGCCCTCATGGTTGAGAACTATGCCACACAACTGATATGGAAGCATCTGCATTCGAATTCCCATGTGCAACGGGGTTTATCGCGTCTGGGCTTTCAAAAGTTGCCTCGGTCAGATCGTCCCGCTGTAACGAAATAGATCGGCGGCATAGCTCTATAAGGCATGCTGTACGGCAGAATCTTGTTCTCGTCTGGTTGAGATGTTTAACTGAAGGCGGTGGGGCAATATCTAGAAGTAGTGTTCAATTGTGAAGGAAAAATCAATGACGCGTTACTATGTTCAAATATGCTGGCAGTTCACACTGTGCGTGATCGCTTGCCTTTCACAAATAGAAGCTGGGCAACCAAACGTCATACTGATTTTTGCTGATGATCAGGGATATGGTGACCTGAGTTGTTTCGGTTCAGAAACAATCAAGACGCCGCATATTGACCGACTCGCAAAAGAGGGTCGGAAATTTACAAATTTTATGGTGGCTTCGCCGGTTTGTACGCCCTCACGGGCAGCGTTGATGACTGGTTGTTACCCGAAGCGCGTTGGGATGCATCAGCACGTGCTTTTCCCGACATCAAAAAAAGGCCTCAATCCGAGTGAGCATACGATTGCAGATCACCTAAAAGGTCAGGGCTATGCAACTGCCTGCTTTGGGAAATGGCACCTCGGATATCAACCCGAGGTTCTTCCACGGGCTCAGGGTTTTGATACGTATTTTGGAATCCCTTATTCGAATGACATGAATTATCCTGACAATAAGGAGAAACCGAAAGGTGGTCCTGATGGTATGGACGAATTATGGGCTGATCCGGAGTCAACGCTGACGAAATGGAAGACACCCCTCATAGAAAATGAGGAGATTGTTGAGTTGCCCGTTGATCAACGGACGATTACACGTCGCTATACCCAGAAGGCGATTGATTTCATTACGAAAAACAAAGCAAAACCTTTTTTTGTTTATCTTCCGCACTCGATGCCTCACATTCCGCTCTATGTGCCTGACGATGTACGAAATCCAGATCCCCTGTACGCATATATCAATACAATCGAGCACATTGACTCAGAAGTTGGGCGATTACTTGACAGGCTTGATGACTTGAATCTTGCCGACAATACATACGTTCTCTACACGACAGACAACGGTCCCTGGCTGCGGTTTAAGCACCACGGTGGAACAGCTGGTCCTCTCCGAGACGGAAAAGGAACAACGTTCGAGGGTGGGCAGAGGGTTCCATGTGTTTTACGTGGTCCAGGTGTCCCGGCAGGTTCGGTCTGTCATGAGTTGACCGGCACAATTGACGTCCTGCCTACACTCGCTGCTCTCATCGGGGGCGCATTGCCTTCCGAGCATCGTATTGATGGCGTTGATATGTCAGCCCTTTGGCACGGAAAAAAAGAGGCTGTTTCACGGGAAGAATTCCTTTACTACTCGTCCCATGGAGTGCTGGAAGGGATTCGGCAAGGGCCCTGGAAGTTACTCGTGAAATTGCCCAGACAAAACCGGAACACAAGGAAGCCAAAGGCAGCAGAGGTTCTTCTTTTTAATCTGGAAGAAGACCTTGGTGAAAAAGAGAATCTCGCTGACAAATATCCAGAAGTGGTATCGAAGCTTCATACAAAAATGGATGCGCTCGATGCTGAAATCACTTCAAATGCACGTCTGCCGTGGTTTGAGGATGATGAAATCACCAAGTGAAACCAAAAAACTGTTGTGAACACCCACGGCAGGTCTTAATTTCTCTTCAGCTAATATGTTTTGTGTCGCTTGTGTACGTCACGTTCATAGAGCCAGTTGCCACATCGATTGATACCCTGCGGCCTTGCTCGCCACCACACGCCTTTGCCACGATAGGAATTCGATTCTTACGTAGCAACGTTTCTACAGCAGCGATGTTTTGAGTGCCAACGGTCACTTCTTCGTGACCGGGAAACATTGCTGCACCGCCAGCAATGTTTGCTCTCCAATGAGGCTGCTTGCCTCTTGATAATTTATTGAGCTGGCGAAGAAGTTCGGTAATTGCAGTATCTGCGAACCTGCCGGGTTCTTCAGTTGTACCGTGTGACTCAGGGAGAAGAATATGGGCAAGGCCAGCAAGGTGAAGCCTTGGGTCGAACAAGGCGACACTGACGCACGAGCCTACTAACGTCCGTAGCGTGCCCGAGTCTGACGCGACTGCAATCTGTCCCATGCCGACTGCATTCTGTAAGAAACTTTTTGGTCGCACCGAGGCAACGTTGTTGAAGGATTTAATCACAATGAATCTTCTTCAAAACTACCGCCAGACAGGAATGTCAGTTAACAAACTTGGTCCAGAAGGCTGTGTCACTGAATGAGTCATATGGATGACTTGGGGTCTCTTCGACACTTTCGAGTTTAGCGGTGGAGAGTTTTTTTGTCAGTTATTTTCTTGCCAGGTTTGGTTTCTCTATGTCAGTAGAACCATGTGCCGGCGGCTGGGCCATTACACGGAAAGGAAGACGGCTCTTTAGGGCAGGAAAATGCAACTCTGTATTCTTCAGGCTAAATTGCCGCGGGGGGCAAGCCGTGCATGGTCTAGCAAACTACGAGAGTGCTGTTTGGTTACAAAAATATTTATTTTTAATACCAATCGGTGAGTCTCTTGATTGTTGGTCTGCCGGTCCGGTGGTTAGTCAGTAGCCATTTCCTTTGCAAGCTCATCGGAGCCGATAGCTGCGAGTTCGATACATGTAGCAGCATCGAGAAGAAGGCAGACGGAACCATCTCCGAGAATGCTGGCCCCACCAAGGCCCTTTATATGCTTAAAGTTTTCATCAAGCGATTTGACAACAATGTCCTGGCCTCCAAGTAGACCATCAACACGAAGTCCCAGTGATTTGTTTGCAGCATGCAGGATGACGACATGGTTGTCCGAATCCGAGGCCCGGTTTGTTAAGTCTTTTCCGTCGCTGCCAGTAAGTGCGTGGAAGTCAAAGAGGTCATCGATTAAAACAAGAGGAAGAAACTCGCCGCGAACATCACACATCTGGCGACCATTGGCAGTGGCGCTCTGATAACCAGAGATAGAGACTATCTCCCGAACATTCTCGATCGGTACAGCAAGAACGCCGTGTGCTAGCCGGAAAAGCATGCAGCGAGTGATCGTAAGGGTAAGCGGCAACCGAATGATGAATTTGGTGCCAACGCCAGGCTTTGACGATACCTCAACAGTTCCGTTGAGTTGTCCAATTTTTGTTCTAACAATATCCATGCCAACGCCACGCCCGGAAATGTCTGAAATTTCTTGGGCGGTACTGAACCCTGGTTGGAATATAAGTTCTGCAGTTTCGTCCTCGGTGAGCTGGTCCGCTGAACTTTGAGTTATGACTCCTCTCGCGACCGCGGTCTGTTTCACTCGGTTGATATCAATGCCTCTGCCGTCATCCTCGACGGTGATAAATACGTTGTTGCCACGATGAGAGGCGGTAAGTGAAACCGTGGCGACTTCAGGCTTTCTGTTTTGTATTCGCGTCTCTGCGGGCTCAATACCGTGGTCAACGCAATTGCGAATAAGATGGTTGAGAGGATCTCCTATTTCATCGATCATCCGCTTATCAAGTTCTGTTTTTTCACCTTCGATTTCAAGGGTTACCTGCTTGCGGAGTTCTTGCGCGATATCTCGTATTGATCGTTTGAATCGATTGAACAGCGGGCCCACTGGGACCATTCGCGTGTTGAGCACTCCCCGCTGGAGGCTGTTCGAAACACGTGTGAGTTGATCAATTGCTGTGCTTAATTCAGAAAAACTTTGACGACTGTATTCCCATTCTTGGAGCTGGTTTTCAACAGCATTGATTTGTTCATTCAGATCTTGTAGCTCAAGATTTGACTTTTCGCCGTGTTGTTCAGCAAGTCGTGCTGTGAACTTTCGGAAGGACTCAAGAAGATTTGTGGTGTGTGCACTTAAACCAAACTTGTGGAAAGCAGGTGCAACATTTTCGGCAAGCTGTGTGAGTCGTGCCCTATTAACAACCAGTTCACCGGTTAGGTTTAAGAGCACGTCGAGTCGGTCAACGTCAACGCGCACGGTTTTGGCGAGAGCTGGCGTTTTTGTGGACTCTTGCGTTGCTTTCTCAGGGGTAGCGTGCTGTAAAACCGGCTCTTGGCTGTCATTGTCCGAACCCTGTTTTCGCGGTGAAGAAAGCTCAGGTAGCAGTGGCCCAGCCGGGGCGAAGGCTGTCTCTGCTTGGACTTCTGCAATAGAAAATTCTGTGAAGTTGCTTGCCTCGATTGTTTGGATTATCTCCGCTTCTGGAGCAAACGTTTTCAGGACGAGCACAACTTGAGTGAGGTTAGGCGCTTTTGCCAGAGTGTCTTGTGGCGGCTGGCTATCCATGAGTTCACCGAGGGCTGCCAGCTTTTGCGTGACTTCCGAAGCAGCATCTGGTGACGAAGGCGTGCTAGAGTCCATGAAGATGGTAATGCTCCACCAAGACTCTCTCGGGTCGTGAGCAGAATGTGTTGATGGTTGTGCGTTGGCAGCACTGTCTTTTTCTTGTTCTATGTTTGATTGTTGAGAACGGTCTGGTTCTTGTGTCTTGGTGGTGCTTGACGCTGGAGTGATCTTCCCAAGTGTTTTGACCTGCTCCAAAAGATCTCCAGCAGCACTAAGTGGTTCACCATCCTGCAAGTGCTGATTGCTCTCGCGAAGAAAATCAATGCAACGAAGGACGATATCAATAGTAGGTGTGTTCAGTTCCTGCTTGCCTGACCGAAGCCTTTCGAAATGAGTCTCAAGATGGTGCGTAAGTGACGTAATTCGGTCCAGCCCGAGAAGTGCAGAGGAACCTTTGATTGAGTGGATTAGGCGAAACGCCTCATTGAGTTCTTCAGGTGTGGGCGATTGGTTCTCCAGCTGGAGGAAAATTTCTACCAGACTATCTAGCTGCTCGTTTGTTTCATCAAGATACAGCCGTAAATAGTCGCTCATCTCGTCAGCGGGTAGATCGCTAGGGAAGGAGTGGTCGTTCATGATTACTAGTACTTGTGAGTGGTCTTCTTGGTCTTGGGCTACTGCTGGTGAGGTTTCTCATACAGGAAAGTTGTTTTTTTATTGAGTTCACCAAGAAGATCGTAAATGCCATCTGCTGGTCCAACCACAAGGGCTCCTCCCGGTGCCAATGAGCGAATCAGGTTTCGCACAGCAATCTGTTTTGACTCACGGTCGAAATAGATGAAAACATTTCGTATGAAGATGCAGTCGAATTTTCCACCTTGCATTGGAGTAAGTAAATTATGTCGTTGAAATTCGCACATGCTGATCAGCCGAGGTCGAATTGACCAACCTGCTTCCTCTGGGAGTTGTGCAAAGTATCTCACCCGTCGCTCATCTGATATCTGGTCAAGCGATCGGTTTGGGAATTCGCCCTTTCGTGCAGCAGAAATCATGGTTTCACTGATGTCGCTGCCGAGAAGGGATATGTCCCAGCCTGCAAACTGGTGACGGACTTCGTCGAGGCAGATAGCCAGTGTGTAAAGTTCTTCTCCAGAGCTGCAGGCGGCCGACCAGATTCGCAGCGACTTAGGGCGTTTCTTCTCTGATGCTTGGGTGCGGACTGTTGGCAGAAAGGATTCGATGAACCATTCGAAGTGCCCTTCGGTTCGAAAAAAATGTGTCTCGTTCGTGGTCACTGCATCAATAAAGTGTTCAAGCTCTCGAGGCATTTTTTTCTGAGTCAGGAGATTGTAGTACTCCTCGAATGATCTTATGTCGAGTTGACGAAGACGGCGTCGGATTCTATTTGAAAGAAGGGTGATTTTTCCGTCAGCCAGACGGATTCCAGTCTCGCCATAAATGAATGTACGAAATCGGTCAAACTCTTCTGGTGTCAGCTTTGTTAAATCCATAGGCGTCCACCTGACTCTGTTACTGGCTCTTCACGCTGTAATATGATTTTGCTGAAGCGACAGACTCAACGCATTCGTACGTAGGTTGGAAGTCTCTTGAGTGTACCCAACACTGTAAGGGTGTATTCATGAAACGTTCGGTTCCCTTCATGATACGTGTTGTAGTGGTTTAATGCCTACTCAACGGCCTGTTGTTTGTTTTCAGACTCACGTCCCCGGTCACATTGCTGATGGTCGCTTCGTCTGATGAAATAGTGATTATGTGTTTTTTTCAAACTGAATACTCGCTTGATGTACTTGTTCGAGGTTCGACGGTTCAAGAAGTTGACTGGCATCAAGCAGGATAAAGAGGTCGTCTTCGACCCGAGTAAATCCTTCGATAAATCGACGCCCGCTTCCGTTCACAGAGTCAGGGGCGGGCTGGATAGTATCTTCGGGAACTCGCATAACGCGGAGAACAGAGTCGACGGTGCAGCCAATGGTACGACTGCCAACATTGACAACAATGGTCCGCGTCTCTTCGTCGTGGGGTCTGCATTTGAGATTGAAGAGTGATCGCAGATTTACGATTGGGATAATCATTCCGCGGAGGTTGCTTACGCCGTCTACGTACGCAGGGACTTCAGGTATCTTGGCGACCCGCGACGGCATTACGATTTCTTGGATCGATTCAATGCGGAAAATGTAATTCTGATTGGCGAGACGAAAACCAACAAATTGAGGGGATGTAGTATTTGGTTGACTTCCGCCAACGGCTGGTTGTCGGGGCTGCGGTTGTGTTGGAGGTGTGATGCTCATGTGAGTCTCTGGCCTGTGGGAACCCTTTCTGAAGCTCTCGTATTCGCAAACCCGTTAATCAGGATATAGTCGGGGAAGGGGCTGCGAGCAAATTCGGTAAAGGAAAAGGCGGTTCCCTTAGGCTTCCGTTCGTTATAGTCGTTGTGAACGGACCGAAAAATACTCAGTTTTGGCAGTCTTGTGGGGCGGCTTGCGTGGCTTGGCGGATGTGAATAACTCGCTGTCATATCGGATAAATTGGTGAACGGTAAAAATCTTTTGCGTGTTCTTGTAGTCGATGACTCTAGTCTCTATCGACACATGCTCATGCGCGCTCTTGCTGAAGTTGATGGAGTGGAGGTAATCGATGTTGCCTGCGATGGGGTTGAAGCACTTGAGAAAATTGAAAGACTACAACCCGATCTTGTCACGCTCGACGTGCAGATGCCAAAGCTTGATGGTCTCGGTGTCTTGCGTGAAGTCAGCCGGCGGTCTCTCAAGACAACGGTATTGATGGTAAGTAGTGTGACTGCTGAAGGTGCTCCAGCTACGGTTGATGCATTACTTAACGGTGCTATGGACTGTATTTTAAAGCCGTCAGGGATGGATGCAAAAGCAGAGAGGCACGATCTTCGTAATGCTCTTGCGGAGCGGGTCGAAGCGATTCTGCTTACACTTTCGGAGAGTGAGCCTCGCTATAACGTTCCTCACGTCAGTGTTCCTAGGCGACAACCCGTTGCGATTACGAAACTGGAAGACGTGATTGTTATTGGTGCATCAACGGGTGGCCCTCAGGCGTTGCGGACTGTGTTGCGATCATTGCCTGAGAAGCCAGATGTGCCTGTCTTCATCGTGCAGCATATGCCATCTGCCTTCACTGCATCATTAGCGAAGCGACTTAACGAGATTGTTGCGTTCCCGGTCAGGCTTGCATCTACAGGGATGCCCATCGAGTCTGGTACGGCCTACTTGGCACCAGGAAAATTTCATCTGACGGTGATGAGGCGGGGCACGCATTTAGCATGCCGGCTTACAGAAGACCCACCGAGGCTGGGCTGTAGGCCTTCCCTCGACTGTCTGCTTGAGTCCCTTGTTCCTGTTTATGGTAGCAAGGTCGTCGCGGCTGTTCTCACTGGTATGGGTTCAGACGGACTCGAGGGGTGTCGCAGTCTGAAAGCGGCAGGCGGCGTTGTGATTGCACAGGATCGTCAAGGCTGTACCGTCTATGGTATGCCCAAAGCGGTGATCGATGCAGGGCTTGCGGATGTCGTCCTGCCACTTGATCAAATTGGTGCGGCAATTAGCGGAAATCAGTATCGCAAGCCATCAGCCTCGTCATAGTATGTAAGTAATATTTTCTTCTTCCATCAGGAAAAATATCGCGATGAATCTTGTTGTTTTAGACGGGTATACGACGAATCCCGGTGACTGTTCCTGGGACCCGGTTGCAAAGTTTGGCAGCCTTGACGTTTATGAACGTTCAGCGGTTGAGGACATTCAACAACGGGCAGTGAATGCGGAGGTTGTACTCACCAACAAGACACCGCTATCGGCGAAGATTCTTGCCGAGCTTCCAAAACTCAAGCTGATTTGTGTACTTGCGACGGGAGTAAATGTAGTCGACCTTAAGGCTGCTCAGGATCGTGGGATTACCGTCTGTAATGTTCCGGGGTACAGCACGCCAAACGTTGCTCAGGCTGTATTTGCCTTGCTGCTTGAATTAACTAATCAGACGGCACTTCACGCTGCTGAGGTCAGAAGTGGTGTCTGGTCTTCTTGTCCAGACTTTTGCTACTGGCGCGGTGAATTAGTTGAGCTTGATGGTCGGACGCTTGGGCTTGTCGGGTATGGTGCTATCGGTCAGGCAGTCGCTGCCGTTGGCCAGGCTTTGGGGATGAATGTGCTAGCTGCTCGTCGGAAAAAAACAAGTCATCCAGACGATGTGACGTATGTTGATGTTGACACTATTTTTCGTGAAAGCGATGTTGTTTCCTTGCATTGTCCACTCACGTCGGAAACGGAAGAACTCGTCAATGCGGAGCGGCTTGCTGCAATGAAGTCAAGTGCGTACCTCATTAACACATCGCGGGGTGGTGTCATTCACGAACAGGATCTTGCTGACGCATTGAATGAAGGAAGAATTGCTGGAGCAGGTCTTGATGTCCTCTCAGTAGAACCGCCTCCTGTGTCGAATCCACTCCTGACAGCAAAGAATTGTCTCATTACTCCACACATCGCTTGGGCAAGTCGTGCTGCTCGCCAACGGCTTATTGCGGCCACTTCAGGCAATATTCATGGATTCATAAATGGTTCGCCGCAGAATGTTGTGGCGTAAGGGTTTCATGACAAATTATTAGTCGCCGATAATTTTTACAAGAACACGCTTTCGTCTACGGCCATCGAATTCGCCATAGAAAATCTGTTCCCATGGGCCGAAGTCAAGCGTTCCATTTGTTATGGCAACAACGACTTCTCTCCCCATGATCTGGCGTTTCATGTGCGCGTCTGCGTTGTCTTCGCCAGTTCGATTGTGATCGTAAACCTCTGGGCTGGCGTCAAACGGAGCGAGTTCTTCTAGCCATTTTTTATAATCGTTATGCAAGCCATTTTCGTCGTCGTTGATAAAGACACTTGCGGTGATGTGCATTGCGTTGACCAGGCAGAGTCCCTCCTTGACTCCCGACTCAGTTACAAGATCGGCAATTGTTGAGGTGATGTTTTCGAATCCCATTCTGGCTGGAATGGTGAATGTAAGGTGGCGAGTAAGTGATTTCATGACGGTCTCTTGGAGAAATGTGATGGATTGCGGAGGAGTTCACCAGATGAACAGGGCTGTTGATCGAGGCAACGAGTGAGCGTGGTCATTGGAATGAGATAATGCTGTTCTGGACCTGTGTCGAGACAGTAAATCCTCTTGGTGAATCGATGTCTCATGGTATCTTTTGCATATCGGTTTGTGTAAGCATGCCAGTCTGTGCAAAGCCCAAGGAGAAGAGAGATGAACGTTGAGCGTGTGAAGTATTTAATCTGGGCTGCAGATGTGGATCGCGCTGTACTATTCTATGAGACGCTCTTTGGGGCAAAAGTAACACGAAAAAACCCCGCTGTGACAGATCTGGATATTTGTGGCGCTACTGTTGGCATTCACAGTGGAGGCGAAGGGAAACGCACGTGGACCGGCCTGAGTTTTCAAGTGGCTGACGTCGTCGCCGGAGCGGCTGAGGTTACGTCGGCAGGGGGTATTCTGACCCATGAACCGCGTGAAGAAAATGGTGAACCACCTCATCTCGCGATGTGTGCTGATACTGAAGGCAATGAATTCATGCTTTCAAGAAAGCGGAGTTAACGGCTGATATCGAGGCAGACAAGAGTGTCTTTGTTGCGGAGGAAAAGTCGTCCCTCCGAAAGTGCTGGGAGAGCCCGTAGTGTGCCCGGTAGTGGTTGGCTTTGCCCGAGTACTGTCATGCCTTGAGGTGAGGCTTCGAGTAGAGCGATGTCTCCGTTCGTTTTAATAGCAAGTAATTTATTATCCGCTGAGAGAAGTGTGCCGTAGCCGAAATTTTCTTCCCGCCAGACAGCTTCTCCTGTCGCAATGTCAATACAAGTCATCGCGCCCGGCGGTCCATCGTCTCGTCCGTCAATGCAGTACAGGTGATCTTCAGAAAGAATTGGTGTGCAGTATTGACTAGCGAGGCTGTCGGTGCCTGACCACTGAGGGGTCACGTCTTTCTTTGTAAACGTTGCGCACACTGAACCGATGCCATACGATGCGGTGACAAAAAGATGGTGACTGTCATTTGGAGCTTTCCATGTAATCGGTGTAGCGGCATTGACCGTTGGGCCTCGCATGCCAAATGGGAAAGACCAGTGAATAGCTCCATCAGTAGGGTCAACGAGAAGGCACTGGTAGCGTGTAACAATAACCGCATGCTCTTTTTCATCCAGCATGACTGATGATGGGGCGGCATAACTTGACGGCTGATCTGTTGTTTTCCAAGCAACTTGGCCAGTGGTCACGTCGAAGCCGACTATGCCTGCTCCCTTGCGGCCACCTATGTTGACGACGACATGGTTGTCAATCACGATCGGGCTCGATCCAGAGCCGAAATACCCCTCACCAGCATCAAGTTCTTCGTGCGTTCGGTGCTGCCACAAGACTTTGCCTGTCTGTGCATGGAGGCATGTCAGCATTCCTTGTGTTCCAAACGTAATAACTCGGTTGTTGGAAACTGTCGGTGTGCACAGAGGGCCGTCGCCACCACCGACCTGAGGCTGAAAACGAGTTGGATGATCAGTTTTCCAGATGACGTTTCCGGTTCTGGTATCAAGTGCTTCAGTAATTTCACGGTCGTCGATTCTATGGAAAAGGAAAGCCCTTCCGTCGACTACAGCGATGCCTGCGTACCCACTGCCAACGGGGCGACGCCAGACTTCTTGTGGGCCCGCTGCTGGCCACGCGTCAGCCAGTTGTTCGTCGTGTGAAGCGATACCTGTTCTGTACGGACCGAGAATTTGTGGCCAGTCACCAGCCATCACGCCCTGCGAAGACAAACTGAGAATTAGAGCGGCTGTCCGCGAGATCATGGCGGTTGAAAAAATAGTGTCACGGATGGGACGCATGGGTGATGTGCCTCGCAGTCAGAAAAATCAAACCCTTTGTCTAAAAAAACGTAAGGGAAATCGAGTAGTATAGAATGGAGGGTTCGTAAATAATTTGGACAAACCTACTGAGGCAACGGTCATGATATTAGTGTCGGGTAGCTTAAATCGTATGTCAAAACATTTCTGTTGTCTTCTAGGCATTTTTCTGTGCCTTACTGCACAACATGCGTCAGCGTGTTCCCGAGTTGTCTACCGGGGGCCTAACGGTGCGGTTGTCGTCGGACGGACAATGGACTGGGCGCAACCGTTGGAGGTGAATCTGTGGGCGTTTCCTGCGGGACTCGATCGTGACGGAAACGCCGGGGATCGGTCACTCAAGTGGACGTCAAAATACGGGAGTGTTGCTGCGACCTGCTACGACAAGCTCGTAGCTGATGGTATGAATGAAAAAGGGCTTGTGGTGAATGTCCTCTATCTTTCAAGCAGTGTTTATCCAAAGTTTGACGGTACTCGGCCCACCCTCTCAATTGGAGCCTGGGCTCAGTATGTACTCGATTCCTTCGCGACAGTCGATGAAGCAGTGATGATTCTCAAGGATCAACCCTTTCAGCTTGGTGCATTGATCATGCCCGGTGGTCATGCAGGGACGGTGCATCTTGCTATTGCTGATGCAACTGGAGACTCTGCCATTCTTGAATATATTGATGGCAAACTGGTTGTTCATCATGGGAAACAGTACAGCGTAATGACGAATGATCCACCGTATGATCAGCAGTTGGCGCTCAACAGTTATTGGCAGGAGGTGGGTGGCAATGTCATGCTGCCGGGAACAGAACGGCCTGCTGATCGTTTTGTCAGGGCAAGTTACTACCTCGGAGAAGCTTTACAGACGCCGGACGAACGAAAGCAGATTGCCACCGTGTTCTCAATTGTTCGAAATGTGTCAGTGCCGATTGGTGCAGAGCACGTCGGGCAGCCGAACGTGGCGGCAACGCTGTGGCGGATTGTGGCTGATCAGAAGCGAGGTGTGTACTACTTCGAGCTTACAGATACACCGAATATTTTCTGGGTCGATCTGTCAAAAATTGATCTGTCGGTTGGTCAGCCTATGCAAATGCTTCCTGTCGAGGGAGCACCGGTGATGGCCGGTGATGTTTCCAGCCGTTTTAAAAAACAGACTAATTTTGAGTTCATGGTTGGCAGTGATCCTGGGGAAATAAAATAAAACTGTTACTAGGGGTGGCTCTGGCCGTCCTGTGTGAGGGTTCACAACACATATGTATTGTTTCAGCAATGTGAGGAGACTGGCGATGAGCCGCCAAATTCTTGTTTTGAGTTTTGTGTTGTGCTGCAGTGTTGCGCAGTGGGAGAATGTGCTCGCTCAAGAGGTCGAACGGAAACCAAATGTTGTCATTCTGTTTATTGACGATCTTGGGTACGGTGATCTGGCGTGTTTTGGGAATAAAAGAATACCGACCCCTCATATAGATAGTCTTGCGGCCGATGGTGTCCGGTGCACCATGTCATACATCACGAACCCACCATGTTCGCCAAGTCGTTGTGCTTTGATGACTGGTATGTATGCACAGCGGTTTGGGAAATCAGGGATGGCGCGAGGGTTACCCATACCGAGTGATCACCCAACATTGGCTGAATTCATGAGAGACGCAGGCTATGTCACTGGGCAGA
Source organism: Pirellulales bacterium (assembly GCA_039831725.1). GTDB lineage: Bacteria > Planctomycetota > Planctomycetia > Pirellulales > UBA1268 > UBA1268. Next base: position 6,898 of record JBDOMQ010000065.1, on the reverse strand, counting down.
TTGGCAAGTGGGATATTGGTTGCGTCGGGCAAGGTCCCCATGAACGTGGCTTTATGGAAGTGGCCAAAGACCCACCAGGAACACAGTACATTCGAGAAACACAGGATGGGAGCAAAGCCTATCTCACCGACCTCAATGGTGATTCCATGGTTGAGTTTGTTGATCGAAATGCAGGGCATCCATTCTTTTTGTACTTTTCACCGCTCGCGGTTCATTCAAAGGTTAAAGAGACACCACAACGGTACAGAGATCGTATTCCAGGTGGGGACGGAACCGCCTATGAAGGTGCTGTTGTTGCTGTTGATGACGCCGTCGGGAAACTTCTTTCTGCGTTACGAAAGCACGGTCTTGAGCAAGAAACACTCATTCTGCTTACCGGTGATAACGGAGCAAATATTACTGAGGGTGGAACGTCTGAGCCGTATCGAGGAGGGAAAGGAAAGTACACACAACTAGAGGGTTGGGTACATACGCCAACAATTATTTCCTGGCCTCAAAGAATTCCAGCTGGTACGACTTATTCTGGGCTTATGGGCACAATTGATTTTTACGCGACTGTAGCTGCTGCTGCAGGGCATCGCTTGCCTGCTCGATGTGATGGGAAAGACCTCCTGCCATTTCTTGTGGGGGATCTCCAAGGAGACGCGCATGAGTACCTGTTTTGGCATAACGCTGATCCGACTGACGCGCCTCGACGAAACATTTATGCGGTGCGTTGGAAAGATTGGAGATTGATTAAGGCGGACGGCGTATGGGCCCTCTTTGACCTGATACATGACCCAAAAGAAAAACACGATGTTGCCAAAGAACATCCAGATGTTGTCGAGAATATGGCTAAACAGTATGGCCATTTTGTTGACTCACTACCGCCGTTGAAACAAAGTGCAGATTACAAGGGAGGTGGATCTGTGCCCCAGGGTTGGGGATGGGAGATCGGCACTGGGGGTGTGCTTCCAGCAACGGAGTAACGGTATGACACCGATGCCACTTGCTGGTGTGAAGTGGATTTTGAGAATTGGGTCGGTTGCGGTGGAACTCCGTTGGGGAAAATATATGTGCTCAAGATATATGTGCTCAAGACTGTGTAAGCGTGTGTGTACACTGGACATTGCGTGTGCAGTGTCGAGGGTAAGCGTACATTCTGTAAGGATGGCCATGACTTTTATTCGTAATCTGATCTACCAATACACTGCACTTGTTGTGTTCGTTTTCCTCCTTTCAAACACAGGTGTTTGGTCGGCAGATGGAACCCGTCTTGACGATCCAGCAACCTGGACAGAACCCTCGTTCTGGAAATCATTGAAGCAGTCAAATGAACTGAAGGGATGGGAATTTCGTAATGGCGAGGTCTCGCTTGTTCGCCCTGGTGTCACAGGAAGTATCTTAAGTGAACATGTTCCGTCTGACTTTGAGCTTTCTTTTGAATGGAAGATTGCAGAAAAAGTGAATAGCGGTGTGAAGTATCGAGTTCGCAAACATGGTGCACCATACTGGACTTCGGCGTATAAGGGGTCTGGATACTGGGGTTTTGAGTATCAAATTTATGACAAGAAACCCAATACAGATGCGCTCCACGCAACAGGTGCGATTTATGATCTCGCATCTGCTCACTCAGACGAGGTCGTAAATCCACCGAACGAGTGGAACGAATCAAAAATTATTGCCGATGGCGCAACCGTCGAGCACTATCTCAATGGTTCCTTGGTCTCCTCGATAATCGCTGAGGGGCCTGAGTGGGAACGCACGATTGCACTGAGTAAATTTGCAGGCTTCGACGGCTTTGGGCAGTCTTCGACAAAAAGCCAGATCATGCTGACGGACCATGGCGGCAAGGTTTCATTTCGAAAGTTTCGATTTGTTGCACTCACGCCAAAGAACCAGCAGCCAGTAAAACGGACCGGACCTTTTCTTGCAGATGGGATGAGGAATTGTTGGGCTGATCAAGACTCAATCAGCATCTGGACACGAACAACACAGTTTCCGGAAATGAATTCCACAGGTCAGAAGTTTCAGTCTCTCTCAACAAAACAGGCAAAGGTGTTGGAAGAAACGGAAGATGCCGCGGAATATCTGTCTGCTCAATTGCCTCGTGGGGCTTCTTTGGATGACATGATAGGCGCCTGTCCTGGTGCCCCCGGTGAAGTTCGTCTTATCTATTTTCCCGAAAAGCGGTTCAAGGCGAAGAAGGAAATGACCAAGTGGAAGAAGACAACCGCGGACGAAGACTTTACAGCGCAGTGGCATCTTGAAGGGCTTTCTCCTGGTACTCGCTACGTCACAGTACTCGAGGCGCGGAAGCCTGGCAGTCAGCAGACGACGGCAATTCTTCGCGGAGGTTTTGAAACAGCACCAGCAAACAATGCAAGAACAAGCCTCACGTTCTGTATGACGACCTGCCATGATTTCATTCGTACTGATAACGGCTTGCGTGGTCATAAGATTTATCCAGCAATGGAAGAAATCAATCCGTCATTCCTTGTTCACGCGGGAGACATTGAGTATTACGACAAGCCCGAGCCGTGGGCACTTACTGTCGAGTTGATGAGATTCAAATGGGGACGAATCTTTGCGTTGCCTGATAATCGATCCTTCTACAAAAGTCATACAACATATTTTTTAAAGGATGATCACGACACGCTCAAAAATGATTGTTGGCCGGGGCAGCAATACGGATCAGTCACATTTGAAGAGGGATTGCATCTGTTCAATGATGAACAGTTTCCTTCACGAACTCCTCGCTACCAGACTGTTCTTTGGGGTAAAGACTTGCAGGTCTGGTTTCTTGAGGGCCGTGACTATCGGAGCCCAAATACCATGGTAGACGGGCCTGATAAAACAATACTTGGAGCGGAGCAGAAATCATGGCTTTTTAAAACGCTCGATGCATCGTCTGCAAAGTTCAAGCTTGTTTTTAGTCCGACTCCGATTGTTGGGCCTGATCGAAGTGGAAAAAAAGACAATCATGCCAATACGATTTTTGCGCATGAGGGTGAACAGTTACGGCGCAAGTTTTCAGCCATTGAAGGTGTGGTTGTTTTATGCGGTGATCGGCACTGGCAATATGCATCCGAAGATACGGAGACTGGTCTTTGGGAGTTTGGCTGTGGGCCGGGCAGCGAAAAACATGGATTGGGCTGGAAGAAAGGTGACGAGCGACCTTCGCATCGATTCCTCCGTGTCGCTGGTGGATTTCTGTCTGGGCATCTTGAATCCAAAGGCAAGGCAAGTACGTTGACGCTGCATCATCGCACCGTGAACGGAGACGTTATGAGCACATTTGTGTTTCCTGACGGGGCTGGTTCAGAAATCGGGGCTAATTAAGAAGTGTTGCGAGTGCAACAGAGTTTCTCCAAAGAAATACCGTCCGCGACGCGGGAAGCGTAAGAAGTTGGTTTTGTTGGTATTTGTGGAAGTGATTCTCGATGCGCTATCGCGTAAAGACTTGATAGACGACAGATCGCTGCTTTGTTCAAATCGGTGTAAAGACAGGGTTCTGTCGCAGATATAGAGAGATCACTCGGCATGGGAGAATCGAAAAGTGTTTGGTTTTTTTCAAAAACAAGAATTCCGTCGTTGGCGTGGCGCTTCTCGGTTGCAGCAACTTGTTTATGCTGCCTGTGCTTTGGTTATGGTCGGTACGGAACTCAAAGCTGAAGATACTTTTGAGTCGTATGTATCTTCAGGTGTTCCCAAGACTGCTGTTGCGCTCTGGGAAGACTACGATCCACGCAAAGAACCGCTCGATATTGAGATTGTTCAGGAGTGGGAAAAAGATGGTGTTATCACTCGGTATGTGATATTTACTGTCGGCACATTTAAAGGCAAAGAATCTCGGATTGCGGCGTACTATTGTTTGCCTTCCGGAAAAACAAAGCTTCCAGCATTTGTGTGGGCGCATGGTGGTGGCCAACGAGCGGATCGCCATCGCGGTGAATACTTTGCCCGCCAAGGCTATGCATCTATTGATATGAATTGGCTTGGGCGTCCACTTGAGGACGGAATTGATATCAATACGGATTGGGGTAACGTCGACCCCACGCAGGGCCCGCGGTTTTATAGCAAGGCCCTGCGAAAAGGATGGAAGCGAAGCCTGGTGGCTGATGAATACACGATTGATCCAGTTCCAAGCCCACGGAATTCAAATTGGTTTCTTTTATCGGTTGCCGCGCGACGTGGAATAACCTTCCTCGAACAGCAGCCGGAAGTCGATGCCGAGCGGATTGGTCTTTCAGGGTTTTCAATGGGAGGCATGATCACTGCGCTAACCGCTATTGACTCACGCTTAAAAGCGGTTGTGCCTTTCGTTGGAGGAACGGGTTTTAAGTATGTTGATTTCCCGGGCGGAATCGAAGGGAGTTCAATTCGGGGGCACTTTCAGAATCTCGAACTTTATAAAGCAACTGTCGACGCGAGTGCCTACTGGCCGTTTGTTCGGTGTCCTGTCTGCTTCATCAGTTCAACAAATGATTTTCATTCCGTGTTCGATCGTATCTATCGGTCAATGGCTCTCGTGCCACATTCGAATTGGCGGGTGAGTACGAATATGCATCAAAACCATGGGCCTGGGCCAGAGCAATGGGCCATGCTAAATCTTTGGTTTGACCAGTATCTCAAGGGAATTGATCAGCACATTCCCATGACACCACCTTCAACATGTTCTGTGTCAGATGGCACAGCAGCTTTTGCTGTCACGCCAGAAAATCAAGATCGACTTGTCACGACAGAAGTCTATTTTAGCTATGACCCCAATCCACGGACACGATTCTGGGAGCAGGCGCGAGCCCATAGGGATGGGAGTACATGGTCAGTTACGGTGCCGGTGCTCGAAGATCTGCCACTGTACGTCTTTGCACTCTGTCGATACAGACTTGGGCATGTTCAAGCGTTGGAGCGTGGTGAAACGTCAACATTTACACTGAACTCAAAAGAGCATGCATTTGTGCCAGAAAAAGTGAACCTCGATTCCCTTGTTACGTTGGCAGACCCACAGGAGGCGGTTGATAATTTTGAAAATGGTTTTGGCAATTGGTCTTCTCGTGATCAGCAGACGATAAAGACGTATAAATTTCAAAGCCCTCGGCTTGACCGAAAGAAAACCAAGAAATTGGTACTAGTCGTCAATCCTCTGGGGAAGAAGTTGAATGTACGGTTGCGAACCGACAGTGGATTTCTCAGTCGTCCGAACAATATTGGAAGTTTTGCAGCCGGTAAAACAGTTGAGGGGCAAGGCCCACAGGCAATAACTCTGCGACGAGAAGATTTTAAAGGTCCTGAGGGGAAAGAACTTGAGTGGTCGAAAATCGCAACCTTTGAAATAACAGTCGTCGACACAGCCACGAATCAAAAGATTGCCTTGATGGCAGACAACGGTGAACAGGTCCTACAGTCAATCGAACTGAGAGATTAACTGTAGCGGTGCAAATCGTAGTTCATACGGAAAAGGAATACGTTTATGTCGAGACTCGCAGTGTCTATGGTTGGTCTGCTTCTGGCTCTTTTTGGCATGCTGCAGAGCAACGCAGCAAGTGCCGCTGAGCGACCCAATATAATTTTTATCTTTGCTGATGACTGGGGGTGGGGTGATCTGAGTTGCCATGGCCATCCGTACGTAAAAACACCGAATATTGACCGTCTTGCACGCGAGGGGACCGACTTTTATCGTTTCACTGTTGCCAGCGGCGTATGTTCGCCTAGCCGTACCGCCGTGATGACGGGACACTTTCCTGCCAGGTACAACATCAATGGCCATTTTGCATGGGTTGAACAAAATGCCCGACGCAACATGCCTGACTGGCTGAATCCAGATGCCCCGTTGCTACCTCGTATGTTGCAACAAGCTGGGTATATGACCGGGCACTTTGGGAAATGGCATCTTGCCAACGATATGATTCCGGACTCACCGCTGCCAAGCGAATATGGGTATGACAAATATGGAGCGTTCAATTGTGCTGGAGAACAAATGCCCGTTCATGATGATGTCAATCAGGCGGTCGCACTCATCGAAGAGGCGGGAAAACAACAAAAGCCTTTTTTTGTAAATCTCTGGATGCATGAACCGCATACGCCATTCCATGTGCTTCCGAAATACCGTTGGTGGTTTCAGGATCTTGATGACGCTGACAATATTTATGCTGCGACACTTGCCCATGCCGATGCACGCATTGGTCAGTTGTTACATGCACTAGATGAAAATGGACTCACGGAAAAAACACTTGTCATTTTCAGTTCAGATAATGGTCCCGCTCGTGCGGCTCGTCCAACAGAGTTGGAATTGTCTTACGATACTGCAACAGGTGCAGGGTTTGGTATCGGGGCATCAAAAGGTATTACTGATGGTCGAAAGGGTTACAAAGCAGCGTTGTTTGAAGGCGGTATCTGCGTGCCTTTTATCGCGAGATGGCCCGGCAAAATTCCTGCGGGGATTGTTGATAATGAGACACGTATCTCAGCTGTTGACCTCGTGCCGACGTTGTGTGACGTGGCAGATGCAGCCTTGCCGGTAGGGTACGTACCTGATGGCATCAGTCAGGTAAATGCATTATGTGGAAAGTCGACACCCGACAGAAGAAAGCCGCTTTTTTGGAAAGCAAGCTCGCCTTGGCCCGCTCCCCACAATCGGCCATTTCACTGGGGATCGTATGCGGTTGTTGATGGTCCGTGGAAGTTGATCGGGAATGCAGACCTCAGTTATGTTGAACTGTATGAGCTCACACAAGATCAGAAGGAATCAACAGACTGCTCTGCGGAATATCCTGAGGTTGTTGGCTTGCTGAAAACAAAAATCTTGCAATGGCAGCACACATTGCCACGTGAGCCAGAGGGCCCGGTCTTTTCGTCGGGCCGTGCCCAGATTCCGTAATCATTATGCTTGACAGGAAAAAATTCGTGGTAAGTGATG
>JBDOMQ010000036.1:0-3972 GCA_039831725.1 Pirellulales bacterium | reverse complement strand
GCATGGGATCACATCCATTTTCAGGGATTTCTTGGTACGCCCATGACCATGCAATTCACATGGCAGGGCTGTGATTCTATTCTGGCAGCTCCGTTGGTACTTGATCTTGTTCGATTAGTTGATCGCGCCCGAGTCGCTGGTGAGGCCGGTTCACTGCCTTGGCTGGCAAGTTTTTTCAAAAGCCCACTCGATTGTGATGAGCAGGGATTTGCAGCCCAGATGACCATGCTTCACGACTGGGTAAAAAAACACTCGGCACAGCCTTAAAAGAGACTTTCTACTATAAAAAAAGTATTTTTTTGTACGGATGCAATGCTCATTCACCGTCTCTAGACATGTCTTCTGATTAAATTTTGCTCTGCCATAAACAGGGTGCGATCGAATTTTTTAGAAAAAAATCCAATTTTTTTGAAAAATTTTCTGTGATTTCTCTTGACAGTAGAACACTAAATTTCTGAAAACACGTACTTCATGCATGCGATGCATGTGCTTGCACATCATGGCAGCATGAAAACGTCGATCGCTTCCAACACTCAGCACCCCAAGGAAGTAGTCGGTTCATTCCATAGGGGTGCTACTGGCAAGGAGCCATTCAATGGCCAAGAAGAAGGCTACTAAGAAGAAAGCTACTAAGAAAAAGGTAGCTAAGAAAAAGGCTGCTAAGAAAAAGGTAGCCAAGAAGAAGAAGAAAGTCGCCAAGAAGAAGGTAGCCAAGAAGAAGGCTGCTAAGAAGAAGGTGGCTAAGAAGAAGAAAGTCGCCAAGAAGAAGAAGGCTGCCAAGAAAAAGGGCCACGCCTAATCCGTCTTTGACGTGACTGTAGGCGGTCGCCATCGAACGCTCCAATGTGAGAATGTCTCATTCTGGCAGAGTGAACGGACGTTGGTGAACATGCCATTGTTCTGACGAGAAAGGCCGGCCCGGGCTCTTGGGCGCCCGGGCCGGCCTCATTTTACAGGTAGGCTTCTGGTCAGCCCGGTTTGATATATATCCATGAACGCCCAGGTACCCGACGCCATCTCTTCAGCTCTTCTTCAACAAAGTGAGTTCGTGCTTGTTGGATGTAGGCCTGGCAGTGAGTCTGCTTTAGAGCATCGACAAAGACGTGCCTTTCCGTCATTTCAAAAATCGTACTGGCGAAAGGGTCTGGTAACGTTTCGAATACCATCCCATATCTTGTCACAACCAGAATGGTGTCACCGTGGAGTCCCTGACAATGTTCTTGAACAACTCGTTTTTGCTCGAATTGGTATTCGTTCATTAGGACAGATAACAGGACAGACTGAGGATGAGAGGATTGCTGCAACTCATTCATTGCTTGGCACACTAAAAGTAGACGCCGTCCATGTGTGGAAACGTGATCCGCGTCTCCAGATTGACACTGAATCAATTCAACGCAAGATTGCAGCTTTGCATTGCCTTCAGGAAAAGGTCGACGCATCTGAACAAAATCTTATTCTGAACTGTGTCGTTGACTCAGTTGATCGCTGGTGGATTGGCTGGCACGTTGGAAACGCGTTGACGGGTCAATGGCAGGGTGGGTATTACCCCGGACAGATGCCCGATCACGGAATCTCACGGGCCTGGCTCAAACTCGACGAAGCAATCGCTCGGTTCGGTATTGAGTTTCATCCAGGTGAACGAGTCTGTGAACTGGGGGCGGCCCCTGGTGGAGCCTGCCAACGTCTTTTGGAGGCACATCTCAAGGTAGTCGGCGTCGATCCTGCCACAATGCATCCTCAGATTGCTGGACATGAGCAGTTCACACATTGGAGAAAACGTGCCAGGGACGTCCGAATCAGAGATTTTGCTGACTTCGATTGGATTCTCACTGATATGAATATTGACCCAGCCAACACAATGGCCTCTTTAGAACGAATTCTTTCATCGCGTCCTCATAAGCCACGGGGAATCATTGCAACACTTAAGCTCTCTGATTTGTCACATGCTGAGGAACTTGATAGATGGTGCTCATCGTACGCATCGTGGGGATATCAGACCCATGTTCAGCAGTTGTCGACGGGTGGACAAGAAGTCTGTCTTGTGGCTCAGAAACAGAGTGCCTCTGGGAACTGAAGAATTCATTTATCAGATCAGTAGTGGCTTATCGCTTCCAGATCGCAGAAGGATCCGTCAGACTCCCCGCGAGTACCGCACATGTTTGCTGTGGTGTCTCCACAAGGAGACGACCTGCTTGATCAATACCTCTGCAGATTCCGTTCAACGTGGTCGCACGTTTGAGAGACTGCGGCGTGAACCCATCTTTTTCATACTCATATAGAACATCGAAAAGCTTGATTGATGTATGAGTCAGGCTGCAAAGAGACTGATACCGCTTCAGAATTGATGCCCGTTTTTTTGGAGTAATTGTATCAAGAACATTATTCAACAGGTGTGGAATAAGGATCATGAGAAAATCATCGTGTGATATATTTTTGCCTAAGATATCCGGAATGGTGATGAGTCGATCTTGAAGTTCTTTCGGTGCATCCCCAGTCGATCCATTGGTATTCATTCCAATGCCAATGAGTAGTTTTTGAGTGGTTGACTCAAGTAAAAGACCTGCAATTTTTCGGCCATTCACTTCGATATCATTAGGCCAACGCACAAGGGGTCTTAGGTCTGGATCGAGTTGATGAAGGGACTCTGCTACAGCCAGTCCACATGCGAGTGACCAAAGGGGCAGGACACCTCCTGGGAGGTTTTGTTCCGTTGGTATTTCTACAACAAGTGTCATTGCCAAGCTCCCTGCTGGCTGCCACCATCCTGCACCGCGACGCCCTCGACCCGATTTTTGATGCATCGCTATCACCAACGCCGGAAGAGATACTGATTCATCGACAGCGAGTTCTCTCGCTCGATCCATTGTCGACTCGAGTTCTGCATGACACTCAATGGTCGCAAGTTTTGTTACCTGCTTCAGGCGTTCTGTATCCCCAATTTTTGTCATCAGAACCTATCCTTGAACCTACTTGTATACGAGCACGAATCGATACCGATGTGCATATGTAATCGATGTGAGACAACACATCTGGCACACGAGACCACTGAGGAAGGTCTATCGCCCTGCTTCATCAGACAAAAAGTCTGTCAAAGAGGGAAGTCTACGTGAACTAAAGACCATAGAATGGTGCAGCACACGTGATGAAAGGGTGGCGATGTTGACCCGTATAGTGCTTGCGCGGTACCCCCCCATAACGAGTTGGGGTCGGCATTCGGAACTATCTGGATGGCCCCAACCAACTTCCCGCTGCATGGGTCGTCGACCGCGTGCGAGTACCGCTCTTTTCATTCATTGTCTTGATAGTAGGCATATCTGCATTCATTGCAGATAACAATATTGCTGCGCAGACCGTACAGCTCCCTCCACCCGCTGCTTCGTCTCTCGACAGAATTGCACAGGCATCACCGTATGGATATCCGCTTTCTCCTCCACCCCCTGCGTGGGATCCGTACGGGCCGCAGGCGAGCCAGATCTATCCTGTGCCAGCGACCAACCCTGGAACAAATCCACCACCAACATGGGCAACGTCAGCCGTGAATGGACAACCTGGTTACCCGGGCTACTCAACAGCACCACCGCCTATCGTCCCGAGTAATCCTTCACAACCATTGCCTGTCGGTTATCCCCAACCACCAACACAACAAAGCGAATGGTTTCAACAAACCTACCAGCAATCGATGCGGGCATATCAGGGAGTACGAGGAAGTTGGACCTACGTCCTTGGAACTGGTCGGGGAAACTCGGTCGCCGTCAATGAACTGGACACATCGGCAACATTCGCACTCCCATTTTTCATGAATTCACCAGCAAATATTAATCAAGCACCTCTGCTGATTACTCCAGGATTTGGTTTGCAGTTATGGGGTGGTCCAGAATCCACTGGATTTCCAACGACTAATACTCTTGCTCCTCAACTTCCCGGAAATACGTATGACAGCTTTATTGATACAGCATGGAATCCACAATTCAC
>JBDOMQ010000379.1:0-20202 GCA_039831725.1 Pirellulales bacterium | reverse complement strand
AAGGGCAGGCCATCAATAAACTGGACCAGGCTGGCAACTGTTTCATTGCCAGCCAGATGAGCAATATCTACACCTTCTATAACCCGTGGTGTCCCTGAAAGACTCAGAACTTTTTCAAGACCTGCGAGTCCTTTTTTTGGATCGACAAGGAACACCTCGGGCTGAACGTGCTCCTCGAGATCACCACGTTCATGGAGCCGTTCAAGCAGTCTGATTTCATCACGAAGCCTTGCCGCCTTTTCATATTCAAGCTCTTGCGATGCCGCCAACATTTCGGCGTGCATCTCCTTCAACAGTTGTTTTTTTCCACCATCTAAAAATGTCTTTAGCCGGTTGATATCTTTTCGATAATCCGCCTTTGTAATCCGTAGATTACAGGGTGCAGTGCATTGATCGATCGATGCTAACAGGCATGGGCGAAACCACCTCCATTGGGGATCATCTACATCGATATCGAGCGAGCACGTTCGGAACTTGAAAATCCTCTGAAGAACAGCGATCGCTCCACGCAGACTCCCTGCACTAGGAAATGGCCCATACAACTTCACTCCCTTCGAAGCCGGCGATCGCGTAAATTCGATCCGAGGGAAGTCTTCATGCGTAGTGATCTGTAGATACGGAAACGTTTTATCGTCTTTTAGCAACGAATTAAATCGTGGCTGCACATCTTTAATTAGACGACTTTCTAGAAGAAGTGCATCGACTTCACTATCCGCCTCTATATAGTCAATGTCTCGTATTTCACGAACAAGGTCAGCTGTACGGCGGTCAACTTCTGCAGCCTTAAGAAAGTAACTCCCAGCTCGGCTACGTAAATTCTTTGCCTTACCAACATAGATCACTCGACCGGAACTGTCTTTCATCAAATAGACACCCGCCGTCTGCGGAAAGTCTCGGACCTTCTTCGCCGCTACAGCGCAGTCGTGACTTGTGGTCAATTCACCAGTATCTGCTGGAGATGTTTCAGGACTTAGATCAGAGGAATCACTCATCCGTACATTCTATGAGGAAAAAACCTTTTGCCATCTCCCTGGGAAAATGATCGGTGGGAAAGGGCTTCTATTTCGCCCCCTCTCGTAATCACCTATGTTCCTACACTCCCACTCGACTCCGTAAATCTTCTTCGAGGAGATTGAGTCGGTTTTCCAATTGAGCCTTTACAGCTGGCAAGTTTTCTAGAGACGTTGGTTGGGAAGCAGTGAAGAGATAAAACTTGATTTTGGGTTCAGTACCAGAAGGCCTGGCTGCTACAGCATTGCCTAGCGGAGGGAACTGAGGCTCTGAATCTTTCTTCTTTCCACTTCCAGCATCAACAAGATCAAAGATCACAAGATTTCCTTGCTCACCTTCAAACGATGACTCTCCTTGTTTAGGATCGTGAACTTTCAATTGCCCATAGTCTCTTGTTCGTCTTACGTTCAGGCCTCCCAATTCTGTTGGAGGATTTGTTCGAAGACCTGTCATGATCTCTTGCATTCGATCCATACCTGCTGCTCCGGGTAATTTGATCGCCACCTGTCGTTCAAGATGACACCCGTGGCTACAAAAAAGATCATCAAGTTTTTGATGCAGTGTTTTTCCATGTCCTTTGAGTTCTGCTGCTAACTCAGCCAGAAGTAACGCGGCGACACTTGCATCTTTGTCACGTACATGTGTTCCTGCTAGATATCCATGAGACTCTTCACAGCCGAAAGTAAAGTGCTCCGGTCCAATATCATCAATTGTTCGACCAATCCATTTAAAGCCAACCTGGAGCCCATCGATGACGTTCACTCCATGCTTTTCACCAATCTGACGAATAAGGCCACTCGTAACCAGAGTTGTAACAATGGTATCTGTCGACTGAAGAACATTTTGTCGTCTCTTCGTTTCAAGCACCCACTCGGTCAACAAAGCACCGAGTTGATTGCCGGTGAATGTTTTCCATTCACTGTCTTTTTCTGGTCCTAACGCCGCTGCCGCACCAAGACGATCACAATCTGGATCGCTTGCCATAACCACATCATCACATCGACTACGAGCTTCCTCGATTGCTCCAGTGAGCACTTCTGGATTTTCTGGATTGGCAACATGTCCGGGAACATTAGGAAAGTCCCCATTGGGTTCAGCTTGTGGAGCGTACAGCCTCACATTCTGAAAACCTGCTCCTTGCAGTACAGGAATAACAGCGGTAGCCCCAACACCATGCAGCGGCGTGTAGAGAACTGAAAGATTACGAGAACCAGTTGTTGCCTGCTTCAGCACGGCGTGCACAAAAGCCGGGTCAATCTCATCTTCCATGAAAACAACTCGTCCGGCTTTAACCCCATCATCAAACGGGAGTCGGCTTATTTCATTGACCTGCATGACCCTTCCGATAATGCCTTTGTCGTGAGGCGGCAACACCTGAACACCACCAGACCAGTACACCTTGACAGCATTGTCACTGGGCGGATTATGACTCGCTGTAACCATGATGCCGCATGTACTCTTGGTATAGCGTACCGCGTAAGAAAGTTCTGGAGTACTCCGATATCCTCGCAGGAAAAAAATCTTGAACCCCGCTGCTAAAAGAATTTCACTACACAGCTTGGCAAAATGTTCTGAACGATGCCGTGTGTCATACGCGATCGTACAACTAGGCTCACTCCCTGCCGTACGGGTTGCCATAACATACTCAGCAAGCCCCTGAGCACTTTCTCCAATCGTGCGGTCGTTAATCGCATTTGATCCAACAGGAAACATTTTGCCTCGCCGTCCCCCTGTACCAAACGGAATAACTGTCCAGTAGGCGTCATCCAGTGATTTCCAAATCTCCTTATCCACTTGTGTACGAACTATAAGATCAGCAAGTTGCTCGGCGAACTCGGCATACCGAGGTTCCTTTAACCAGGTTTGCATCGTCGCGAGAGAATGGTCAGTAATCACACCATTCTGATGGGCTTCGTCTAAACGCGCGAGACAATCAGTCACTAAATCAGCAGACATTGACGCCATCAGTTAACTCCATAGAAACACGGGTGTTCGTCAGGTTTTGTTTGGATTTATACTCTGCACGTCGAAAACATGCAGCTATTTCCAATGGAAAACCTATGAAGAATGATACCGCAACGAATTCAAAGCATTCTGAACCACTCATTGTCAGCGTCTCGGGACTCCGAGGGATCGTGGGGGAATCGCTCACCGATAAAGTTGCGGCAGCGTATGCCTGCAGTTTCACCGAAACCCTTCGTGCCGGGCCTATTGTAATCGGCAGAGATGGTCGTGAATCTGGACCAGCACTTAAAGAGGCCATTACAAAGGCAATTATTGCGAGTGGCCGAGATGTGCTTGACTGCGATACCGCTTCAACACCAACAGTTGGAGTTGCTATTGTTGAAAATAATGCTGCCGGTGGCATTCAGATATCAGCTAGCCACAATCCAGCACACTACAACGGACTCAAACTTTTCTCATCAGAAGGGCGTGTTCTCCCTGCTGTAGCGGGTGAAGCGGTGCGATTACGATTTGAGGCTCTTCGAAGGACTCCGCCAAAAACACAAAAGAAGTCGGCTCATGGAAGTGTTCGTCCTATTGAAAGCACACTGCCACATCTCCACAAGGTTCTTGAAATTGTTGACGTTGAATCAATTCGTAAGGTGAAACCAAAGGTGTGGATTGACTGCTGTCATGGTGCGGGCAGTCGACTGGCGAGGCCACTTCTAGAGGCGCTTGGCTGTGAAGTCACTGTTGTTGGAGAACCTCCTGACGGCCAGTTTGAACATGAACCTGAGCCAACAGCAGAAAATCTCATTGACTGGTTGCCGCAGATACCAGCAGCTGGAGCTGATATTGGCTTCTTTCAAGATCCTGATGCAGACAGACTCGCTATCGCCAGTCATACAGGGAACTATTTGGGGGAAGAATTAACGCTTGCCCTTGCAGCCGATGCCGTACTAGCGAAATCACCAGGGCCCGTCGTCATCAACTGCTCGACGAGCCACCTCACTGCGCATCTCGCTAAACGACACGGCTCACCATGTACGCTTTCAGCTGTTGGCGAAGCGAACGTCGTCGACGAGATGCTAAAGAGAAATGCCATTTTAGGAGGCGAGGGAAACGGCGGTGTTATTGACCCTCGTGTTGGCCTGGTTCGCGACTCTTTTGTCGCGATGGCCCTTATTCTCGAACGCATGGCCGAGGGTGGGACACTCACCCCCCTTACCAACCTGATTAAAGACTTCCCTCCTCTTACGATCAAGAAAACGAAAATTGTGCTTCCTTATGGCTGGTCCAAACAAGACGTTGGCAAATCTTTTCAGCGCGTTGCTGATGCGTTCCCTGAGGCAAATGTAAGCCGGCTCGACGGTGTCCGGGTTGAATTCGCTGACGGGTGGCTACTCGCACGTGGCAGCAATACCGAGCCTATTGTACGAATCATTGCAGAGTCATCTGATGAACAACAGGCACTGTCTGCAATCAAGCACGCCACCGAGGCATTGCTTGAGCAATCGTGATGATCTTAAGTACAGTTCGTTCAGCGTGCTGGTAGCTGTATTTCCATTGCCTGCATAAGTCGTTTCATATCTTCCCACACATCGCGTTTCGCTGATGGGTTCCGCAGAAGGTAGGAAGGATGATAGGTACAGATGACACGACTCCCTTGGTACTCAAACCATCTTTTCCGAAGTGATCCTATTGAATCTGTTGTTTCAAGCAGAGCATGAGCAGCGCTTGCACCAAGACAGCAGATAAATTCTGGTCGTACTATCTCGAGCTGATGCTCAAAAAATGGACGGCAATTTTCTACTTCTTCTGGAAGGGGACGACGATTCTCAGGGGGCCGACATTTCAGCACATTAAGGATATAGACTTCTTCGCGAGAAAGAGTGCAGGCCTCTATGATCTTGGTCAGCAGTTGTCCGGCACGACCAACAAAGGGGATACCTGAAGCATCTTCATCTGCTCCTGGTGCCTCACCAAAGAAGCAGAGTCGGGCGCGTGTTGAGCCATCGCCAAAGACTGTCTGCGTACGAGAAGAGGCGAGCTGCGGACACTTCTGGCATCCGGCTACATCATCACGGAGAACCTGAAGCAGCTGATCCGAATTCCGCGAAGCATCTGCTCGTTCCTGAACATTCGCAGAACCTGTTTGTGCCTCTGTATGCCTCTGAGTTTTTGGCAGGCACGTCACTCCTGCTAATTCCAAACTCTGCAATCGCTGCCGTACTGCCCGTTCTGACATTCTGCCTTACCCGTACAGTTCCGAGATCTATAACGCCCTACGAAAACGCTTTGGCCCACGTTTCCTTCCAAGAAGTGAAGGGGCTGGTTTCGGAGCAGCCGGAGCTTCTCCTGCCGAGTCGCCCAAACCCTTGCCACCTCCGGCTTGTTGTTGGTTAGCGGGAAGCGTGGCGGTCGGTTTCGGATCAAGCGCAGAGAATCCTTCAATTTCGCTTCTTTCCAAAAGTTTATCGATTCGCATTTCAATACGAGTCAGTTGCGTGCCCTCCTCCGGAGCAACAAACGTATACGCGATACCCTCGCGGCCCATTCTGCCAGTTCTGCCTACCCGATGAACGTAGTCGTCGCAGAACTCTGGTATATCGTAATTAATAATGTGCGAAACACCGGAAACATCAATACCACGACCCACGACGTCGGTTGCCACCAACACCTGTATCTGGCCTTCACGAAACTGCCGCATCACACGATCTCGTACATTCTGTGCGAGATCACCGTGGATGCATGCAACACTGCCTTTCTTGTTTTTCCTACGCCGCTGTAGGCGCTCATGAATTTTGTCGGTTCCCCGTTTTGTACGACAGAAAACAATAGCTTGCCGTGGCTGCTCACGTTCGAGTAATTGTTCAAGCAAGGCAAACTTACGTGAGGGATCAACCGTAAAATAAAACTGTTCAATGGTTTCAACAGAAATTTCATTCGTTGAAAAGTCAAGAATCTCCGGGTCTCGCATGTAGCGAGTTGCTAATTTTGCAACGGGCGGTGGGACGGTGGCAGAGAGAAGCAACGTCTGCCGACTTTGAGGACAGCGGCGAAGAATCTTTTCGATATCCGGCCGAAAGCCGATGTCCAGCATGCGGTCAGCTTCATCAAGTACAGAAAGCTCGAGCGTACCGAGCATGAGAGTGCCACGACTCATGTGGTCAAGAACTCTCCCTGGTGTGCCAACCACAACTTCCGGGTTTTTTGCAAGTTTATCGATCTGTGTCTTTATGGGTTTTCCACCATAGACAGCAACACATCGAAGTTTGGATCCTGCAGCAAGTTTTTCAAATTCATCACGAACCTGAACGGCTAATTCACGCGTGGGTACCAGAACAAGCGCCCGCACACCATGGCCTCGTCCTTGACTTCGCGTGAGCAATTCGAGTATTGGAAGCACGAATGAGGCGGTCTTACCCGTACCAGTTCGTGCCTGTCCGAGCACATCAACTCCCGCAATAGCCCTCGGAATAACGCCTGCCTGAACCGGAGTCGGCTGTGTATATCCGGCTCGATCCACTGCTTTGAGAGTCGTGGCAGAAAGTCCAAGTGTTGTGAAGTCTCCACTGTTGTGTGCTGCTTCAATTTTCGCCGTGGAAGTATTCACAGATGGCGAACCTTCTTTTTGTGCGTTCCCCCGGTCTTCCGTGCCTTGGGACGAACGTCTTTTTGCCTCGGCAGGGCGACGCCGCCGGGGCTGTTCTTGACTCGTCACTCCGAACCTTCTCTCATGTGAGTTGCTCTCATCATTCTTGTGCAAGCCACAATGAACAGCCCGGTCTGACTACACCAACTCTGAAAAGTCCTCCGGTTCCATCCGGGTGATTTTCAGCGGGAACAACCGGCTCATGGAGAGCAAAGTACTACAAAATGTCTTCTTTTCCGAGACGATACCATACAAACGAACAGTACGCAATTCGAGCTGGTTTCGGTTTTGGCTGCAGAATAACGCAAGAAAACGCCTGGGTGAGCACTGTTTCTCCAAAGCCATTCATAAAACCCTAAAAGGATGGCTTATGATTTTTGGCGTTTTCGATCTTACTCAGCGATCAAAAAACTTCTTTATTGCCCACACAGTTGCTGCCCTTCCGGCACGAGCAATGGACCTCGTCAGAGGAATTCGTTTCGGGCACACAGCAACACAGTTCTGGGCATTTCCACACATCTGAATACCACCCTGGCCAGTGAGTGACTTCATTCGCTCGTCTGCATTCATACTACCGGTTGGATGGTTGTTGAAAAGTACAGCCTGGCTGATCGCATGTGGTCCGAGAAACTGTTGATCGTATGAAGCCTGCTTGCGGGACTCGAATTCCTCCTCTGACTCCTCTTCTCGCTGCACTACTTCGATCTTATTAAATTGAGGACACGCTTCCATGCAGCATCCACAACTGATGCACGTGGTCAGAGGATAAGCATCTTCCTGCTCTTCTGGTGAAATTCTTGGCCCAGGACCATGATCATACGAATCATCAACTGGAACCCACGCCTTGACCCGCTCGAGTGAATGAAAAATTCTACCTCGATCAACACTCAAATCCCGGACGACAGGGAACTTCGTAAGGGGCCTCAGTTCAATTTCGCCCGGTGTTTCCTTGAATAGGTTATCGACCAGAGACGAACAGGCCATCCGAACACGACCATTAATGAGCATCGCGCACGAACCACAAATCTCTTCAAGGCAGGCACAGTCCCAAGCGACTGGTGCAACCTTTCGGCCATCCTGAGATTTCGAAATCGCAGCGATTCTTTGGAGCACACTAATGATATTCATGTTTGGCTCATATGGTATCGCGAACTGCTGCCAGTAACTCTCTTCACCTGGCGCATCTTGCCGCAAAACCCGAACACGAATTTCCTGCGGAGCCTGCTTGTCTTCAGTAGTTGTTTCCGAGTTCGGTAATGTAGATGCCGTAATCATGATTACTCCAAATTATCTATGGCTACACAAAGTATCTTGAAGCCTGTTGTGTGTCACCCTACTGTTGCTGCCTCAGTCGCTTTTTCGGTTCGTTCTTTCCAAACCTGCTCAATAACCTCTCCCCCAACAAGGCCGTAGAGCCGCGGCCGAGGTGGAATGAGCGTTGTATCAACATCTTCATACGTGATGACAGGATGCCCATCATCTCCGTGAACACCGATTGTAGACTTGAGCCACTTCTTGGTATTCGCTTCAAAGCGGTCACACCAACGTTCTGCCTCTGCTCTTTGCTCGACTGGCTCGGTTGCTTCAATACCTGGCATTGAGAAGTCTGGCTTGTAGTGGGCACCACGGCACTCATCACGAAGCAACGCACCCTTCAACATAAGTTTCGCAAGCGGAAACATATCCCCAACTGCTTTAGTGAACACTACGTTTTGATTTGTCCAGTTGCCAGTATCTGACAGGCTGCAATGCTGCCAAACATTTTCCAAGTGGCAGACATCATCGTAGGCCTGAGTGAGTTGATCATTCCGTCTTACAACAGTGGCCGTTCTGGTCATGATGTCGCCAAGTTGTCGATGGATATCGTACGGGTTTGACTCCCCTGCAGGCCGCGACAGAATTGATTGATGAATTTCTTCCTGTTTTTTCACTGCCGCAATAAAGTCTGGACTTGCCTCATCACGTGTATTTTTCTTGCCGCCAGCAATCACGCCAGACGCACAGAAAAGGCCACTGAAAATACATGACAACAATGAGTTCGCACCAAGCCGATTCGCTCCGTGATATTGGTAATCGCATTCACCAATCGCATATAAACCCTGAATGTTTGTCTGTTGATTACGTGGCGAACCTTCGACCAAACCGCCAGTTTCACTCTTTTCATAGTCGACCCAGAGCCCTCCCATCGAATAGTGGACTGCTGGAAAAATCTTCATCGGGGCGTTACGCGGGTCAACACCCTGAAACTTTTCATAAATCTCAAGAATCCCACCAAGTTTTCTGTCGAGTGTCTCACGAGGGATGTGCGTAAGATCGAGGTACACGCAAAGACGATCTTTCTCAACTGACAGACCGTCGGTGGTGCAGATATCAAAAATTTCACGAGTAGCAATGTCACGTGGAACTAGATTGCCGTACTCCGGATACCGTTCTTCAAGAAAGTAATACCGTTCGTCTACCGGAATATCCTTCGGGTCACGGGCATCCTGTGGTTTTCGTGGGACCCAAACTCGTCCACCTTCACCGCGGGCACTTTCACTCATCAACCGAAGCTTGTCAGCCCCGGGAACCGCAGTCGGGTGCACTTGAATAAACTCTGCGTTCCCGTATTTCACTCCGGCCTTGTAGGCACGACTGACGGCGCTTCCTGTACAAATCATCGACATGGTGGATCGACCATACAAAAGCCCACAACCACCCGATGCAAGAATCACTGCATCGGCAGGGAACGCCTTAAATTTCATCGTCACCATATCTTGGCACACCGCGCCAATACATCGACCGTCGTCATCCACAACCGGTTCGAGAAAGTCCCAGAACTCCCACTTCTTCACCCGGCCTTCAACTTCCCAACGACGCACCTGCTCATCGAGGGCGTAGAGGAGCTGCTGACCTGTTGTGGCACCTGCGAAAGAGGTCCTTTTATACAGCGTGCCACCAAAGCGGCGTTGGTCTCGAAATCCTTCCGGAGTTCTGTTGAAGGGAACACCAAGGCGATCCATCAGGTCGATGATACGTGGCGCCCATTCGGCCATCTCCTTTACAGGAGGCTGATGCTGTAGAAAATCACCACCGTATACAGTGTCGTCAAAGTGCTTCCATTCATTATCACCCTGTTGCCGGGTGACAGCATTCACACTGTTGATACCACCTTGTGCACAAACGCTGTGTGATCTCTTAACCGGAACAAGGCTCACAAGATCAACATGTACACCAAGTTCGGCTAGACGCATTGTTGCAGACAAGCCGGCTAAACCTCCACCGATAACAAGGACTCGTGGTTGTGTCATGAATTAATCCTTTTTTTGACTTCGCTGCTCATGATTTCCAGACGACGTACTCTCTGCAGGTGTCGTGCTCGATGACTCTCGACTGAGGCTTACTGCGTGAGCAGCATGCGGCTCAGCCTCTGCCGAGATACCGCCTTCCAGCATCTGGCGTGTCTCATACATCCGCGTCTCAATCTCTCTCGCCTTTTCAACATCAATCGACCGCATGCCACCGAGTGCACCGAGACCAGCGGCACCAAGACCAACGCCGACGAAAAGACTGAGCCAATTGGCTCTCTGCATCGCCGCCGGACTTGTCCAAACACCCCACGTGATACCCATGCTCCACAACCCATTCGCAAAGTGATACACCGTTGCGATGATTCCAGTCGCATAGAGCAGTGTGACAGCAACCGGCTTCAAGGCGACTGCTGCAGAACTGGCTGCATGATGAGGATCAAACTGTCCGCCACCCACTGGTGCACCCATCCAATGAAGTTGAGTGATGTGCCAGAGAATGAAAGCAAACGCGATCATTCCAGTTGCGCGTTGCAGGGTATATCGAACGTTACCCTGATATGAGTACGATCCGACGTTTGGAACTCCAGTCGCAATAATGACAAAACCCATAACGGCATGAAACAACATCGGTATGAAAATAAAAACCCATTCAACAGCTGGCAGCAAAGGGCCAAGAGAGTGAATGAGATCGACCCGCGATTGAAATGCTGCTGCACCGCCAAGAACTGACGCATTCGTCAAAAGATGAACAATCAGGAATGCACCGACCGGGATAAAACCGGCGAGCGAAAATAGCCGATACAGTAAAAACTGATGACGGCCCAAAAACGAGTCTTCTGGAAGGGAAGTTGTGGCCACGGCACTCCTCGTCACACATTTGACATCACTGCTACGGCCAATTGAGCAGAACGATGTAAACCACGACACCAGGCATCAAACGTTGGAAGGATGTCTTCTTGTATGCCACGGAGGAAAAAAGCACCTGCCCCAAGCCAATGCTGGAGACTAGAAAGCTTGTTTCGCCCGCGTTTCCTATACTTGAGTATAGGTCTCGGGTCTCTCAGGGCAACGCCCGACCAGAGTTTGGCGAGACTCAACGCACGGAATTATACTTTCGAGAATAGAGAACTCGTATTTCACTGGAGATCACAGGGTGTCTAAGCCCAAAATAATCGTTGCAGGCATCCCCGGTGATCCGCCATCCGCGTCAGCAGTGAGCCAGACTGCCGGACTTTTCAATCCAGAAAAGTGTGAGCTTATCTCAGTAAACACACCAACTGATCTGGTTGCCATGGTAGCGGGCCAGCCAATTGCTGCTGTCGTGCTCACTGGGCAAATTGCGACAGCACCAGAAGCGGTGGCAGGCTTCCTCATGGGTCCAACGATCCTTGATCATTTTCCAGACGGTGTTGCACTCCTCGATTCCAGCGGTGGTGTTCTATGGGCAAATGAAATTCTGCAATCGCTGTTCGATGGAAGAGGTGGTCCCTCGGCAAATTTCCTCACAGCACTCGGTTCGCCAGCATGGGCTCACCCTACAGGCGATCGACCAATCCCAGTAACGTGGCTTCATAATGAAGCGTCAACAACTGCAGGAGGTCTCATCCTCCGGATGCCTGATGATCGATTTCTCCATCTTCAATCCTCTCCTCTCTTCTGCCTACCTCCTTCTGTATCTGATAGCACCAGCAAGAAAACTCACGGTGGTGTTGAAGGTTCTGTGGTCGTTGTACGAGATGTCAGCCAAACAATACTTGAACAACAAAAGCGGGCAGCTATTCATCAGGCTGGCCAGACATTAGCCGATCTCACCCCAACTGAGCTGGCTGACATGACAGTTCAGGAACGCGTTGAACTTCTTAAAAGCAACATCATTTATTATTCAAAAGATCTACTCAAATTTGATGTTCTGGAAATTCGTCTTCTCGACAAACAAACCAGCCGGCTCGAGCCACTCCTTGCCGAGGGCATGCAGCCAGAAGCAGAATCACGTGTCCTCTACGCTCGTGAAGAGAACAACGGTGTCACCGGGTATGTAGCGGCCACTGGTAAAAGCTACTTCTGTGACAACACCATAGAGGACATCCGATTTCTTGAGGGTTGCAAAGGAGCGAAAAGCTCGATCACAGTTCCGTTACTAATGCATACGGAGGTCATTGGAACATTTAATGTAGAGAGCCCAGAGCCTGGCAGCTTTACGGACACAGACCTGCAATTTCTTCAGATTTTTGCCCAGGATGTTGCTGCCTCGCTTAACACACTGGAACTACTCGTAGCCGAAAAAGCGAGTACCGCTGCTGAAAGTGTTGAAGCCATTCATGGGGCAGTTGCTTTACCTGTTGACCAACTGCTTAACGACACAGTCAATGTCATGGAGCGTTACATTGGCCATGAACCCGATGTTGTCGAGCGACTTCAACGCATTCTGAAAAACGCTCGTGACATAAAACTTGTGATCCAAAAAGTCGGTGAAAAAATGACACCGAGTTATGCACAGTCACATGGCAGGCTAACGGGACAGAAAGCAACATTAAAGGATCGGGCTATTCTTGTCGTCGATGCTGATGATGAAGTTCGAGCTGCCGCCCATAGTCTGCTTGAGAGACAAGGCTGTATTGTAGAAACAGCTCGTGATGGAAATGAAGCAATTTCAATGGTGAAGGCCGTGAAAGAAAAGTCGTACGACGCGATCATTGCTGACATTCGGTTGCCTGACATGAGTGGCTACGAACTCTTGGTGAAACTTCAGGATGTTATTGGATCAGTCCCACTCATCCTGATGACTGGCTTCGGTTACGACCCCGGTCACTCAATCGTCAAAGCACGACAGGCAGGTGTAGAGCTTGTGCTTTTCAAACCATTTCGCTTGGACCAACTTCTCGAAACAGTTGAACGCTGCATTCTCACAAGGCCGGCTACGTGCCAACATGACTAAAATGTGACCCTTACACTATTTATTCATAAACGGCCTTCTTATTCATAGTCCGCCTTCCCATTCGCACAATAGCCGTGTTTCTTGGTGATCTCTGGCTGTCCTGTCAAAGCAGGAAAGCCGGGCAAGGTCTTGCCGACCCTCTCTTTTTCTTGGGGTTGACCCCAAATCACCGTCGCGGCTACTTCTCTGTCCTCAAATCGGTTTTACTCTACACAACAGGATTCACGGCATGGCCTTGGCACGCGGTTCCGAGCGAAGCAATGTTTTCGCTCTGATAACGCCGACACGAAATGCTGCTGCGGCAGTACTGATCATGCCATTCTTGTTCATGGCAGGGTCACTTTGTGCCGCTGAGACAGAGGCTCCTGCTTCTGATCCAGATATCGCTTCGGAAATCACGCCTTCTGAATCTCTGCCTCCAGATGTCATTGCCGCAAAACTTTCAGCGCAAGTTGCAGCTCAGCAGCTTGAAGCCAAACGGCTGGCAGAAAAGAATCCTCTTGAAGCAATTGAGCTACTCGACAGCACGGCTGAGACAGTTGCAGCAGAGACCGCACTTCCGGAAGCCACCCGTAAACTTCTGGGACGACGCGTGCAACGCACTCGTTCAGAGATAGAACAGCTTACTGGCAAACGTCGAAATGAGCTCGAACTAGACCGTCAGAACGAGATGATTGAAGCAACGATCGACCAGGAACGTGGTCGTAAAATCGAAGTCGATCAACGACTTGCAACACTTGTTGAAGAGTACAACGTTTTAATTGACGAACAACGGTTTGCTGAAGCAGAAGTCATTGCCAAAAAAGCAGCCCAGCTTTCACCGGACAGTGTTGTTGCACGTCAGTTACTGAGTCAAAGCCGAGTCATTCGACGCCTTGATACCCAAAAAATGCTTGCGGGCAGTAAAGGTGATGGATTCCTTGATGTCGTTGAAGACGTTGAAGCGTCCAGCACGCCATTTGTCGGACCAATTGAGTTCCCAGAAACTCATGACTGGAAAGACCTAACAAAAAGCCGAGCTCGACTTGCGGCAGAGGGTCGCTCTGAGATGTCTCCGGCCGAAATGAAAATTAAATCCAAGCTTACGAATCAGGTCGACGCAAAATATCGTGAACAGCCGCTAGCCGAAGTTCTTGATGATCTTGCCCGACAGGCTGAAGTACCAATTCACGTCGATCTTGTTGGACTAGAGAGTGAATCTGTTGGCACTGATACACCTGTAACAATTTCGCTCGATCAGTCGATCTCGCTAAAGAGTGCCCTTAAGCTTTTGCTTGAACCGCTGCATCTCGATTACGTCATTCGTGATGAAGTATTGAAAATCACAAGCCCACAGCTTGTTCAGGGCGAGGTGTACAGCGTGTCGTACCCTGTTGCTGACCTCGTTATTCCGATTCCAAATTTTTCATCGGATAATCTTGGCATCACGGGTGCACTTCAGGACGGCTACTCCAGAATGGCACCGACGCAGGCGAAAGTAGAAGTTGGACCAACTCCGGCTGGTATCACCAATGGAATGGGTAACGCACCGACATCGAGCACAGGTAGTTCCAATCCAAATGTGTTAGCCCAACTTCAAGGTGGCTCTGTCGGCGGCGGTTCATCATCACCACCTTCACTCGCTGGTTCTGGTGGTGGTCAAGCTGATTTTCAATCACTGATAGAACTTATTACACAAACCGTGGCTCCTACAACATGGAACACTGTCGGTGGGCCGGGTGCTGTGATGCCATTTCAGACAAATCTCAGCCTTGTAGTCAGTCAGACACAAGAAGTCCACGAAGAGATTGCTGACCTCCTTGATCAACTCCGTCGCCTACAGGATTTACAGGTAACCATTGAGGTTCGGTTCATCACACTCGACGATGCATTCGCAGAGCGTATCGGTGTCGACTTTGACTTCAACATTCAAACGGGCGTGAATCAGCCGCTCAATATGACTGCTGTACCAACAGCCAGTGGATCAGCAAGTCCATTTTCACGAGGACTCACTGCAGCCCCTGGCGGACCCTCACAACTTATTGGACTCGATGCATTTGGACAGCCGGGCGTTTCAACATTTAGTGGCGGACAGCAAGGCGGACAGCAAGGCGGACAGCAAGGTGGTCAGCAAGGTGGCCAACAAGGTGGCCAACAAGGTGGCCAACAGGCTGGCCAACAAGCTGGATCAAGCTTTTTCTCCCTTCCGTTCCGACAAAATAGTTTTGGACCCGGTACCTATCCAACATTTCCAGGTCTGCCAGACGTGACTTCTTCGGCTGCAAATTTTGGCTTTGCGATTCTTTCTGATATTGAAGCCTACTTCTTGATTCAAGCAGCTCAGGGCAACACCCGTGGCAACATCATGCAGGCACCGAAGGTCACGTTGTTCAACGGACAAAATGCATATGTGTCTGATACGACGCAGCGACCGTTTGTAACGAGTGTCGTTCCTGTCGTAGGTGACTTCGCTGCAGCACAACAGCCGGTTATCACCGTGTTGTCAGAGGGAACAAGCGTAAACGTTCAAGCAGTTGTTTCCAGTGATCGCCGCTTTGTGCGTCTCACACTGGTTCCGTTTTTCTCTGAAATTGGACAGGTTGATGAGTTCCAATTTGAAGGTGAGCGGTCAACCACTGCGAAGAGTAGTGATGAAAAGCAAGGCACGCAGGCAGATACTGGTGGGGTACTTCCGTTCCAGCCTGGTCTTTCATTCCAGACACAGGGCAGTTCTGAAACGGCATTCAGCTCGAATGGCACAACAATTCAGCAACCTGAATTCCGCTTCACAACGGTCACCACGACTGTGAGCGTGCCAGATGGTGGCACCGTGCTGATGGGTGGTATTAAGCGGATGCGAGAGGGCCGAAATGAATACGGCGTTCCAGTACTCTCAAAAATTCCATACGTAAACCGACTCTTTAAAAATGTCGGTATTGCCCGTACAACACAGAGCCTGATGCTGATGGTGACCCCACGAATCATCATCCAGGAAGAAGAAGAGGATAAACTGCTGGGTGTCGAGCGTCCGTAGTGGTTGCTTGTCAATTCACCCTTTCTTGTGGCAGTTGTTCTCATGCTTAAATTATTTTGTGTTTTCGGTGCCGTGCTTGGTTTCCTTGGTGTCGCTGCTGGTTCTTTTGGTGCACATGGACTGAAAGATCTTCTTGAAGCTAATGGTCATGCAGCCAATTGGGAGACAGCGGTTCGCTACTGCTTGTTCCATGCGGTGGTTTTGGTTGCAATTGGCGGTCTTGCAAATGGTTCTGAAACCAGCGGACTGACAACACTCTTCGCTGTTGCTGCCGGATGTTTTGTTGTTGGTGTTCTTATATTCAGTGGATGCCTTGGTGTTCTGGCCTTAACCAACATTCGTATTCTTGGGGCAATCGTTCCGATTGGCGGTGTCTTGCTTTTGATCGGATGGGCAACGCTGGCTGTGGCGATCTATCGACTTCGCTTTTAAAACGATTACCAGCCACACGTCTCAGGTGGTAGCAGGCTGGCTCCATCACCCGCCTGACCTCGTGCCTCTGCATGAGCACGAAAAACTTCTGCTGTCACAAAGACAGCTGGCCGTGTGAGTTGTACGACGCAGGCTTGCTCATCTGGAAGAAAACATGCCAGCAGTTGGTTAAATTCTGACGCTGGACAGGAACCTTTTAGTTCAACAAAGAGAACGCTGTCGTTTCTCTCATAGAGATTTCCATTCACCTGCCAGCGAATATTTTCCTGATCACTCGTCCAGACAAAGGAGCCATCTGGTTCAGCGTACAACCTGGGAAGAGCATTGAGTTGATTGAGGACATCATCAAAACCAATCGGCAGCGGCATGCTGAGTTGATCTTGGGCAATCAGAAGTGTTGGCCACTGCCCGCAGGAATCGGTCAGCAATTCGCCAGATGCAGGAGCGTCGCTGTGCGGAAGAGCATGCAGTGAACACTCAAATGCATACATGCTTGTATCTCTCACAACTATTCTTTTTCTTTTCCTGAGGTCTGTTCAGTCACCCAAGAAGCATAGGCTGCACTTGCGTGTGCGTGAAGCACCACAATTTCTGGAAGTTCATAGGGGTGGTTTTCTTTTATCGCGGTGACGCAGCCATCGAGTGATTCTGAAGATGTTTTGATGAGTAGGCGAAATTCTTCTTCAGCTTCTACATTACCCTTCCATTGGTACACGCTGCGGACCGGGCCATCAATCTGGACACATGCAGCACGACTGTGTTCAACAAGGTGTCTGGCACAGGTTTCTGCCGTGGAACGGTCACCAAATGTTGACAGGACAAGCACAACCTCAGAATCAGTCGTCACGTGTGAAGAGTCTGACATGAGCTGGCTGCTTCGCTTAGGCTGCTTCGTTTGATCGTGGAAGCATGCGTACTGGGTGACCAACGACAGGGCCTTCTGGCTGCCACGTGACGCCGGGGTTCATTTCAGTAAAGTCGAGTGGTTCAACACGTTCATCGACGCCGTTATCAACAACGTGTAGGCACCGTGGTATGGCTGTCTGTCGCGGAATACCGAGTGGCTGAACAAGTGATACACCAACTGTTTCTCCTGCGACGACACCGCCTTGTACGGGAGTGACTGCTGGCTGACCAAGGCAATGGCATGAGATTGCCTGGCCCCAGGCACGTGTGGCGACAGGTTCATCGAGGTGTCCGAGCACAAGACCTGACATGGCCGGCGTACCTGATCGCTTTGCAGCAGGGCCGCATAGATCGGCAAGGAGTGCCGCAGCCTGATCTGGCTGAGGGGGGGTCAGCAGTGAGGCGGCGAATCGACCGAGAAAATCGAAGTGAGCAGGAACATCGACCTGGTCTCGGTGGGCTTCTCGCTGCCAGACGTCGACACATCGCTGCCAACAGGCGGCGACCTTCTCGGCGAGTGTTTGATCACCTGCGGTCACGCGGGGCAGCAGACGGTGCCAGAATGCTGCTGAGACATCAAGCGGGTGGCAATCAGCGAGGAGACGGAGCGAACGGCCGAGTGAACCTTGTGCCAATGGCATCAACTGAGAGACTTCAGCGGCAAATGATGCGATCAGACGGGCGTGCATCGATTGAATGAGGGTCGGCCCGTGATGACAATCAGTTGACTGGTTTTGAAGCGGGTCAAACCGCTGGCCGTGTTCGACCTGCCATTTTCCCGCAGTCCAGCTATGAGCCCAGTGCACACCCTGCGGCCAATCGTGTGGTGGTTCGAGGGAACCATCTCGATCGCCGGAGAGCAGTGTCACGCTAACTGGCACAACGGTTGGATGTCGCATATGCGGGCGACCCTGTCGAGTGGCACTTGGGACGACAAGACCTTCATTCAGGAGCCTGCGAGCAAATCGATTGAGTATGACTGCCCGTCGTAAAGCAGAGGCGGCTACCTCACGACGAGCAGCTTCAGCAGAAGTTGAACGGTGCCAGGGACGAACATCACCTGTTGCCCAGTGTCGGCTCGCGTACAAATCGAATGTGTCGCCAGCAAAGACAATGTCGAGTCGTTCAAGCGGCTGATAACGCCCATCGTGTCTGAAACCAGCACGAAGCGCTGATCGCTGGATGACACCCCATGCTCGAGAGACCAAGCCTCGCAGTGGCCGTCGCCACAGCGTGCCGTCACCAATCGCCCAGTTGGCCGTCACAACAAGCATGTCAAAAACTCCAGTGCGTCTGCCCACGAACGCTCTGGGTAATTTCGACAAAATCTACGGTGCGAAGTAACTGAGACTCGAAGTCATCGGTTCATACGACCTATGCCGGTCGTGCGGGACTTTGAATGCCCTGACTCCGACTGGTGTATACGTTGAGTTAATAGAACATGCGAAGCTGTGTATCGATATCCGGGCACCATTTGTTGTCATGGACCAGTGGATCAGTCGGATCAACAGCCTGTGGTGTTGTAGCTTCAACACGGCCATCGACGTAGAGAACATTAAGCATGCCGTCGTGCCGAGGTGCGACATTGTCGTAATACCCAATCGCACCAACAGAATCCGGCCCAACGACATTGGCAACCGGTTTCATGTATTCCAATAACAAAATTTTGTTGGCATCAGTCTGAAAGCGTCCCATGCGGCTATTACCGCCGTAACTGCTATCAACACCATGAACCGTCCATGTAAAACCTTTATCGAAAGGATCAGCAAGCAATTCGCCTGTTGGCCCTTTTAATTGATGTCGATAGGCATGTGGATGCCCGCCGACATGCGTCAGTTTTGAACCACCCTCTGCCAACGGTTCGACAAGCACGATACCATCGAATGGAGTGTTGTAACGAAGGTCTTCAAAGCCAATGAAGTAGGCATCTGGGTTCGTCACGTTGACATCTGCAAATTGCTGACAGAAATCTGAGTCACCAATCCAGCACCAGGGCCCTGGTTCGAGTGGAATAGACCTTCGATTATTCACAATATACACAGTGAAATCATCGACGTCGTACATAGTTTGTCTTGGGTCATCCGGACATAGCAGAAACTCTTCCTTATTTTCAAGTTCCGGGAGTACTGACTGCCGCCAGTCAAACGCAGACATGCCGCGACCAATCTTGCCGATGTGGTGTTGGTAAGCGATTCCAAGGTTATGGAGATTGTTCGCACACATTGTACGGCGAGCACTTCCGCGAGTCTGCATAACTGCTGGCAAAAGTAGGCCCGCAATCACACCGATAATAGCAATTACGACTAACAACTCGATGAGTGTAAAACCGGCCTTTTTAAATTTCTTCGAGTACGGCTTGCTGTACATGTCTAGCTCTCCTAGTAATCAAGTTCGTTGTTTACGAACCAATGTTTTCTTTAAACTTTGGATACTGTTGAAGGTTTTGCCAGTCTTGCATCACCATATCTGCGATTTCTTTTCGAAAATGAGGATCATGCAATTTACTGACAGACGTTTCATATCGAACACCCAGAAGATGCTGAGCAGCCGCTACCGCTCGGCCAGACAGAATGACACTGTCACTCGTAATCGCTTGAATGATAAGGGGCATTGCCTCGTAGTCTCGTCGACGTGCAAACCCGGGTAAGAGTGCTGCCTTTACTCCAATTGCTTGCGCTTGTTTGTACGCCTGTAGTGATTCTTGGCTCCGTGCTTTCGACTGCATTGAAGTAGCAGATGGCTTTGAGCCTTGCGTGAGACCGGCACGAACAATTTCAATCTGCTTCGGAGTTGGTGCGGCGAGAGCAGCTGCAGCGGCGGTCCTCTGACTCCGATCAGCGTCTGTTTGACCTGAAGTTATTGCAATACGTTCCTGATCAGAAAGGTTGGTCGCTGTCGGGCCGGCTGAGAAAATCCACATCGTACAGCAAAGAAGAAAAAGGCCTGAGAAACCTGCGGCACTCAGCACAATAATGCGCTGTTTGCCATCAAGACCAAGATAGAAATCCTGGATAAA
>JBDOMQ010000037.1:0-3995 GCA_039831725.1 Pirellulales bacterium | reverse complement strand
TCAACAGCATCATTGTTGCTGGCACACCGAGTACGCTCAAAGCTGAAGAGTTCACCATGGCAGAGTTGTTTAAGAAGAATGGATACAACACTGGTATGTTTGGGAAATGGCATCTGGGCCAAGAGCAACAGAGTCTTCCCACAAGTCAAGGTTTTGACAGCTATGGGGTAGGTATTTTGGAGACAACGGACGGAACGCTTTATCCTGAATCCATGCGTCGAACAGGAATGAGTGAAGAGGCCATCTCAAAAACTCAGCCCTACATATGGTCATCAAAAGAAGGTGGCGAACTTGAAAAAGTTCGACCCTATGATCTTGATTATCGTCACAAGGTAGAGGGAGACATAGCCGCAGCAGCAAGCACATTCATCCATGAAAATGCGCATAAAGAGTCACCATTTTTCCTGTACGTCGGGTGGTCTCACGTGCATTATCCATCTGGAGCGGCAGTGGAGTTTAAAGGAAAATCTGCCGCCGGAGCGTACGGGGATATGTTAATGGAGCATGATGCTCGAGTGGGTGAAGTTGTTTCTGCAATCGATGCTGCCGGAATCAAAGACAACACAATCGTTGTCTATTTGTCTGATAACGGTCCTGTTCAATTTGAAGGACTGAATGATGACTATCTTGGAAGTTCCCCGGGACCATTTCGTGGTGAGGTAGGAGATGTTCTGGAGGGCTCGTTGCGTGTGCCAGGAATGATCCGTTGGCCTAAAAAAATCCCAGCTCGTAAAAGTAATGAAATGGTATCAATACATGACTTTTTACCCACGTTTGCGGCTCTTTTCGGTTCAGATCTACCAAAGGCTCGACCAATCGATGGCTGCAATCAACTCAAATTTTTTGAGGGAGAAGAAAAGTCTTCCCGTGAGGAACTTATTTCATTTATTGAGGGAGAGGTGAGTGCCGTTCGTTGGCGACACTGGCGAATCTATCCAAAGCAAATTGTAGAGTCGACAGGCAATCCTTCGGCAACAGGTCTGTATGCACATCGGCTTGAAGGAATGGGATATCCAGCAGTGTTCAACATTGCTCGGGATCCAAGAGAACGACTTAATCTTGTTGGCACTGAAGCGTGGGTTCTATCACGATACATGGATATCGTCGGCCGTTATTTAGAAAGTCTGAAAGCTCATCCAAATCCACCAGGTTTCAGCATGACGCAATTCCCAAAGTAAAATTCAATAAATTGCGTGAAGAAAATGAGACTTCTGGTGATAAAAAAGACTCTGCCAGGGCGACAGTGTTTTGAAGATATCGTATGCATGCAGCACAAGCGTCTGACGCACTGCGTTTGAACTCGGCTCGAGCCAAATCCCAAATAAGCAAAACGATGGAACTTATGTTCTACTAGAAAAGGGACGGTTTCTGCTCCAGTTGTCCATGTAGTTAAGGAATAAACAAGATTTTTAATAAGATTTTTTCTGATGACACATTAGGTATTAGTCAACGTTTCAAATATTGACATGGCTTGGAGGCAGGCGGATTCATGATGAACAGTCAAAAAAAATTGCGTAGTGGTTTCACGCTCATTGAACTTCTTGTTGTCATTGCGATTATCGGTGTACTTGTAGCCCTTCTCTTGCCGGCTGTTCAATCAGCGCGTTCTGCTGCTCGTCGAATGGTTTGTACTAATAATCTCAAGCAGATTGGTCTTGCTACGCATGGTCTCTTGGATGCAAATAGAGTTCTTCCACCGCTGTGTGTGAATGCGACTGCTGTAGGAAACCATAAAAAGTCTCCAATTCAGATATCCGGACCATACAAGGGATACATAGGCGCGACTGTATTTTATTTTTTACTGCCATTCCTTGAGGAAGCACCACTGTTTGAACAATCAAATAAAGATGTTTCAACCGTTGTGAACGGGAAAACGGTCTACGCAACTTCAATTGACGGGTTTTTATGTCCAAGCCGTCCAAATGCAGAGGCTGTTGCTGCCACAACAAATGGTGGTGCGAACAAATGGGCAATTGGTAACTATGCCGGCAACTTTTTTGTGTTCGGTGACAGGAATGCACTGTCGACGGAAGGGAAAACTCGTCTCGCAATGCTCCCTGACGGACTTTCACAAACCTGTATGTTTACTGAGCGTTACGGCACTTGCGGCGACAGTGGGAAGCCGAATGACTCAAGTACATGGGGTAACTTGTGGGCTGATTCAAACCTGCGTTGGCGACCAAACTTTTGCATGAATGGTCAAGAGCCTGATGCAGCAAATATTGCATCAGGTTGTAATATGTTTCAAACTCAGCCTGATTGGATAAAAAATTGTGACCATGGAAGCGCTCAATCTATTCATAGCGGTGGCATTTTAGTGACATTGTGTGATGGTAGTGTCAAATCCATATCACCTACTATTGACACAGAAGCATGGAAAAATCTGTGTGATCCCATGGACGGGAATGTGATATCAGGTCTTTAGAGCGTGAGGGTTTAGGAGAATAAAACAGCGATTGTATAATTGAGTAGAATTCAAATTTTGAAGGGTGTCGACCGATTCGCATTAAAATTGTTGACCTTGTCATTCAACAATAGAGTCCCTCAAAACTCCTGCAGCTTACAAGGACAAGGTGCAGTGTTCGTTATGTTTAGGAGTCCTGGCACGTGAACGTTGTGGACGGCTTATTCACATTCGTTGCAGTGGCCCCGAAGAACGATTTCTGTGATGCGGTCAAATAGTGGGCTTGTGGATGTACTCGTTTGCTTCAATTCAACATCCTCCATGCATGACACAGAACCACAATCGACGCATATAAAATGTGGGTGGGAATCAGGTTCGTGAGCAGATTCTTTGATGATTTCAAATCGCCAGACATTATCGCCAAGTGCCGAGCGACGTATTACATTTTTGGCTACTAAGTCAGTCAAGTTACGAAAAACAGTGGCTTTATCAATCTCAAGATTCTGCAGTTCATCTGAAACCTCTGCGTGAGTGAGTGGTGATTCAGAGCCATGAAGCACCTTTAGCGTTGCAATTCTTGCGGGTGTAGCTCTCAGTCCTGCAGACCGAATCTTCTCTCGGGCCCATTCTTGACTGTTAACGTTTTTATTCATTGCAACTCCGATACCAGAGGGATGACACCAGAATAATTTACTACGCTGAAAAAAAGTTTTGTGATTTCAAACAAAAATATGAGTGGGGTCCAGGGAATCAGAAGTCTTAACAAAAAGCATATATTTTTGGACAATTGCCAGGAAAGCCACGATTGAGACGCATGAAAATGCGATTATGCTGCAAGTGTAATTAGTTTGTGAAAAGAATCACAAGGAAATTATTCTGAAACTGACCGGAGCCTTTTTAACAGTCAATTGTGCTCTCACGTGAGTTGGTTCAGCATGCCGCAAGTAGTCTGGCAAGGAGTTCATGATGGAACAGGTCAATTCGACAAAAACACTGTTACGTATGCCTGTCACCGTATTCAGTGGGTTCTTGGGAGCAGGAAAACAACACTTCTGAATCGCATCCTCGCGAACCGCGAAGGTATGCGGATGGCAGTTGTTGTGAACGATATGAGTGAAGTAAATAGTGATGCAACGCTCATGCGTGATGGCGGAGGTAATCTTTCACGGACTGAAGGGAAACTCGTAGAGATGACAAATGGTTGCATCTGGTGCACCTTACGGGAAGATTTGCTCTTTGAAGTTGCTCGTTTAGCCCGTGCTAACAAGTTTGACTACCTGCTTACTGAGTCCACTGGAATCAGTGAACCCATGCCCGTCGCCGAGACATTTACTTTTGAAGACGAAGAGGGAAAGAGCCTTTCACAAATTGCGGATCTTGACACGATGGTGACTGTCATTGATGACGACACGAATAGAAAGCGGCCTCGTATGAGACTGAACTAGCAAGCTTATTAAAAGTGTCGTTTTCTCTACTCATCCAAGAAACCCATTGAGAATAAGGATCGGTACCTTCGGCATTGATCCCGCATACGTGTGATCTTCGATGATAATCACTCCATCATTATGTTGGTGGTCATTTACGCGACAGG
>JBDOMQ010000135.1:0-4010 GCA_039831725.1 Pirellulales bacterium | reverse complement strand
GAGGCTTGCTATGAGATTTATTGGGGATCGATTGGTTTCGAGTCTGCTCGTTGGGGCAGCGATAACACTGGCGGTAGGAGTCGTGATGACTTGTACCGCACCTGTGGCATACGCCCAGGAAGACGAGAGTAAGGAATCTGCTCCAGCCGTAGAAGAATCGGCGGCAGCGGATTCTTCTGGAGGAGATGCAACTGCTGAGGCATTATCTTCCTACATTGCTGAATCGGATTACACGATCAACACTCTGATCATGTTTATCTGTGCCGTCCTCGTCATATTCATGCAGGCGGGATTTGCGATGGTTGAGATAGGACTGAATTCCGCCAAAAACGCAGTAAATATCCTTTCTAAAAATGTGATGGATCTTTGCGTAGGGGTTTTGCTTTATCTATTTATTGGCTTCAACCTGATGTATCCCGGAGATGGTTGGGTTGTTGATGGATGGTTGGGCGGGTTCACGCCATTCGTCGTGGAATCTGATGGCACCGGCTATGGTGATTACAGTTCCTACGCTGACTTTCTATTCCAGGTGGCTTTTGCAGCGACCGCAGCAACCATTGTCTCAGGTGCCGTCGCTGGACGTATGAAGTTTTCAGCATATCTCGTTTACAGTGCGATTCTGACAGGCCTCATCTACCCGATCAGTGGAGCCTGGAAATGGGGTGGCGGATGGTGTGATGTCATGGGCTTCCAGGATTTTGCCGGAAGCGTTGTGGTGCACGCAGTTGGAGGTTTTGCCGGTCTTGCCGGTGCAATCTTCCTTGGGCCGCGTATTGGTCGCTTTTCAAAAGATGGAAAGAGTGCACCAATCCCTGGCCACAACATTTCATTCGCAGCACTCGGTGTGTTTATTCTTTGGGTAGGCTGGTATGGATTTAATCCTGGTAGCCAGCTGACCTACGCTGGTGCTGCAAATGCTAATGCGACAACTTATATCGCCCTGACTACAACATTGGCTGCTGCAGCTGGTGCTGTTGCAGCACTCATCACGGCATGGGCTCTTTTTGGTAAGCCTGATGTCACGATGGCCCTCAATGGTGTGCTCGGTGGATTAGTTGCAATTACGGCAAACTGTGATCGCGTGTCACAGAGCGAGTCACTGATTATCGGTCTCATTGGTGGGGTTCTGGTGGTCATGGGTGTTCTGCTTCTTGAGAAGCTGAAGATTGATGATCCAGTGGGTGCCTGGCCTGTACACGGTCTCTGTGGTGTCTGGGGCGGACTCGCCACAGGTATCTTTGGTGATCTTCCAGATGGAATTGAATCCGTCGGTTCTTTCTTTACTGTGCAATTAATTTGTACAGCAGCTATCTGTGCATGGGCGTTCATCACAATGTCTGTTGTGTTTGGCGTATTGAAAGGCATCGGAATGCTTCGGGTATCACCTGAAGTAGAGCAGTCCGGTCTGGACCTTGAGGAACACGGAGTTCGAGCGTACCCCTTGGGTGCCGAGCCCTCTTAAACCCAGAAGGATGCCCCAATGGCCTGGGCGGGCATTCCGCCTTGCTCTCCCAGGCCGGGGTGTTTCTGAATGAAACATCTGGCGGACGTGTTATACATTGCATTGCCGTGAGTAAACTTAGGTTTGTTCACGGCAATGTTATTGTAGGTCTGGGGTAGGTCTGGGCTAAACGCTCTGGTTGGTCCGGAAGCCACCATTTACGTTAATAATCTGCCCGGTAATGAAACTTGCCTGAGGAGAAATCAGCCATTGCACAGCGTCGGCAATGTCTCCAACTTCTCCCCAACGATCAAGCAGACATTCTCGTGTCGCCCGCTCTTGCCAATCCGTGCTGGCCTGGTCGCCCCATGCGGTTTTTATCCAGCCGGGCGCAACGCAATTCACTCGAACATGTGGTGCAAGGGATTTCGCCAGACTTCTTGTAAAAGCCATGACGGCGCCCTTGGTCGTAGCAAATAATTCTCCGCTATCGCCCTCCATGCCAGTTGCAGCCTGATCCCATCCTGTTGTGACAATGGAACTCCCGTCATGTCCTTTGAGTATGTGCCCAAGCCCTCTTCCAAGCAAAAGCGTTGACCGGACATCTGTTTTATAGAGAAGCTCGAGTTTGTCTTCGAAGGGAAGTGCCGCAGACGATCCGGTGAGCGTATCGGCACCGGCAATAAGGCATGCTGCATGAAGCGTCGGACATTTCTCGGTAACGGATTCAATGAGTTGAGCGCATCCATCATCTGTCGAAATATCTGTAAGGAAAATGCCGGCAACCTTACCAGTAAAGCATCTAATTTCATCGGCTACCTTTTCAGCAGCAGCAGCATTGCGCCCATGGAGAGCCACTGCTGCTCCAGCCTCTGCCAGCCGGAGTGCAACTGCACGCCCAATACCACTCGTACTGCCAGTCACAAGAACTATCTGTTCGGCTATGTCACTCATCACTACTCGCTGTTCTTTTGTTGAGTAGCATCTGCTGGCAACGGAGTGTTACGTCGAATAGAAATTCCATAACAGGCGGCCTCTTCTCCATTGCGAACGAGAAGATTGGTGCCACTGATGCACAGTGTGTTCCAGGTTTGTCCCTCAAGTGCCGCCAGACGTCCAAGTTCGGTCGGTTTTTCGGGTGTCGCTGGTACGGCAACGACTTCTCCAGACTCAGCTTGGATAAGTAGGACTTCACCAATGCGAAGAAGCTGTCCCTGTCCGTATCGTCCTTTCTTCCACATGCGTGTCCCAGAAGAAAGTTGGACGCATTCGAGGATGCCATCGGAAAGCCCATACGCATACCCATTGTGAATGGATACGTTGGTGAACTTAGTCTTGAGGAGATTTGACTGCCGCCAGATCGGTTCGATACTCCACCCGTCGCTGGAGGTTGTAAGTGAGAAAACTGCTGATCCAACGCCATACCCTTTTGAAATAAACAGTCTGCTACCGTCAAGAAGATGTGGTTGTGAGCAACTCGCATCCGAATTTGAATGTCCGGGCCATTCGATTTCCCAGAGTTGATCGCCTGTTGCGAGCTCGTACGCAGCTATGTGACCTTCGTTCACGGTGATCACGGCACTCTGACCATTCAAACGAAGTATCTGGGGTGATGCGTAGGCGATCTGCTCTGTGCCAGCCAGCCATACTCGATCCCCTGTGTTTCGGTCGTAGGCGACAAGAGAAACGTAGGGCGATGTCGCGGGGTCAAGATTGCCGTCATCGACGTCTTGAGTGTCGGGGGCTTTTCTTGGGCCGCCAGCAGGGACAATGACCAGTGTATCCGTCACGAGTGGAGAGCCGGATCGTCCCCAGGCCACCACTGCAACGTGTGTAGCTCGATCAATGCCTAAATCAGCTACAACATCTTTCCTCCACAGGACCTTGCCCGTGCTGCCTTCGACGGCGTGGAGCCAACCAGTTGCACCCGTGGCATAGACAACTCCGTCGCGAATTGTTGGTGTTGATCGCGGGCCAATTCCACCAAGAACTGTTTCATGCCGTGCTGGAACAGAAACAACCCACTCTGGTTCACCGGTTGCGAGTGCGTAGCACGTAATTGATTCATCCTCTCCTCTCTGCTCCAGCGTGACGGCGTGGCTCCCATATGTGGCAAAGCCACTCCACCCTGCTCCAATAGGTCGCTTCCATATGCATTGAGGTGGATTGGCCTTCCATTGCGTATCAATTTCAATGCCATCGAGGCTTGCAGTTCCTTCAGGGCCAAGAAAGCGAGGGAAGTCGTCGGCTGTTGCCGTCCATCCGGAAGACACGTTTTTACTGTTGATCTGTTTTGCAATGGTGGCAGCCGAAGGTAGCAGTGAGTCACGCCGAGCCTGCCACCGGAAAGCAAATTGTGGCACGAGATCACCGCTTACGCCTTCAATACGAAAAACTGCCAGACCGAGAAGAATTGAGATGATAAGAAATGCAGTGACAGACTTTTTCACACGTGGCTGAAACGTACTTTCCCTGACAAACCAGATGAAGAGAGAGACCAGCCCGGTAAAGGCCAGAATAAGAGTGATAATATTTCGTACCGCTTGGTCAATGACGTCACCAACGATCA
>JBDOMQ010000021.1:0-4014 GCA_039831725.1 Pirellulales bacterium | reverse complement strand
ACGTCAAGTCTGGAGTCATTCAGCTTTAACAGCTACTCACCGGAAGAGGCTGAGTCATTTTTCTTGCTGAGCGTGTGTTCAAGAAGAGGGAAGTCATTGGGTAATAGTTCCTCAAGCCGTAGCCCAGGTGTGGCCTTAGGGGGTGGGAACTGAGGTGGGTTTGCTTCCCGCTCAAGAAGAAGCCTGAATCGATTTGGTCGATATGGCGACATCAGTTGCCGTTGAGGCTGTTCGAAACTTGCTTGCTTCACACTTTGTGGTTGCGGAGAAGGGCTCGCTGGTTGTGGCTGTGTTTTTGAGCGCCGAGGGAGCGAACTAAGCCACGTTGCAAATAATTCTTGCTCATGTGTCGTTAAGAGTGGGCTGTTCGTGGCTGATTGTTTCTTTGTTTTGTCGTGATGATTCAGGATCTTGGAGAGGAACGTTAAGTCGCTCGACTCGTGTTGAACGGATGTCGTAATGCTGTGAAGATTCTTCAAGGTTGTTTTCTGATTAGCTTGCCTATGTATTGGTCCACGCAAGAGTTTTGGCTCTGCTCCCTGCGGGCCACCATGGCACGCGCCGGCCGCACATCGGTTCAGGAGTAGTGGTTGAATTGCACGAGTAAAGCCTCCGAGAATAGCTGGATTCATTTGCTGCGTGCTGATCGGATCAGCAGCGACTGCTGAGCGAGTAAGGCTGAGCAATGCCAACATGAATATTCCAGCATTTTGCCGGTGGTAATTTGGCATTTCGTCAATGTCCCTTTGAAGTAAACGCGTGGTATATCGCAAAAAGACTAGGCAGATTAGGTGCCTGAATCAACGCCATCCAACTGAGCTTTAGGAACACGTGTTTTTCTTAGCGCAAGGTGGACTGGAAAACTCGCCTCAAGAACGGTACAAGAATAAAATCAATGGTCGGGTAGATATACTTTCGATCGAATGTGAAAGTGACATGAAACAAAATACTGGAGATGAGACGGATGGATCAGACCTTCGTAATGTTCAAGCCTGACTGCATTGAGCGTGGGCTCCTGACAAAAATCATGAGTCGGTTCGAGGATAAGGGGCTGCGACTTGTCGCTTTGAAGATGCTTCGCGTCACACCCGAACTTGCAAAACAGCATTACGCAGAACATGTTGAAAAGCCGTTCTATCCGAGCCTTGAGTCTTTCATTACTGCATCGCCAGTGGTTGCTGCAATTTATGAGGGGCTCGATGTCGTGCGGGTGGTCCGTGAAATGCTTGGAGCCACAAGTGGACTGAAGGCAGCCGCCGGGACAATCCGTGGTGATTTCTCTGCAAGTCGCCAGATGAATCTCGTGCATGCATCGGATTCAGCCGAGTCAGCCACTCGAGAGATTGCTATCTACTTCGACAAGACAGAAATTGTTGAGTGGCAACCACGATGTGACGATATGC
Organism: Pirellulales bacterium; assembly: GCA_039831725.1. Lineage (GTDB taxonomy): Bacteria > Planctomycetota > Planctomycetia > Pirellulales > UBA1268 > UBA1268. The sequence goes on along the minus strand of JBDOMQ010000021.1, from coordinate 2,611 downwards.
TCCGGGCCGCGGACGAGGCCTAGTTTCGTCCGGATTGCATTTCAGCAGATTTCGCGGGGAGGAAGTGGGTTTTACTTTTTCACCGCTGACCAAAGATCAAGATGGTTGCTGTCAGGCTTCGGAAAGAGGTTCGACGGAAGTGCGGTTGAGAGTAGCTGGCTTCCATCTTCCTTTGGTTGTGCAATTAGGCCAAATCCGAGGAGTCGTTTCCAGCGGCAGTGGTGTTTATCAAGAGAGTAGCCGCGGGCATTGCTGTAATAATCACTCTTCGGGTGGTCTTGAGGAATACCGAGAGCAAGTGGCTCAGATGGGACAAACCGGTACAGGTCCGTTGAGATTATTTCACGACCAGTCTGCGTATCTTCCAGCAGGAATACCGGGTGCGACCCAGGTACTGGCTTAGCAAATAGGTGAACCGCTGGCTGGGTTCCTGCTGGTGCCGTTTCGACAACCTGGTCGTCCACGAGATATACCGGTACACAAGGCGTGTCCGTGGCGGAAAATCGAAGAAGTCCGTAATCGACGTCATCAACAAGTGATTGAGCGAGTGTAGCGGCGTCGTTGCGTTGGTTGACCACCAGGAAACTGCGGTACCAAATGCTTTCCCCGGGCCGCAGTGTCAGGTTGGGTATCATCTCAATCACATCATAGTTTCGAAACGAGTTTTCAGGGCGTGTCTTCCAGTCTTTCCAGATGCTGGTGTATAGCTGAGGGTAATGAGCCAGAAAATCTCGCAGAACACCGCCGCTTCGTTGAGTGTACGGTTCACCGCGTTTTGCTTTGGCCTGCTCCTCCTCCAGGTGTTTGTCACGACCAAATACGAGGGCGAGGCTTGCGGAGTTTTCATCTTCTGAGGCACTCGCTATTTTCCAACCACCAGTTTTTCGAAGGGGTACGGTGCCGTCAGGTCTTTCGTCAGAGAAAAATGAATCGCGTGGCTTCAGTATGTTGTCGGGTGAACTTATGGCATGGTGAGGAAGGCTTGTGTGCCGCGTACCGCCCCACGGCGCATTCAGGAAATCAAACACAATATCATCACGAGGGCTAAAGTTGTGGACAACCCATGTGAGTTCAATGATGCCGTTGCCAATATCCCGAACCTGGTTGTAGTACAAGACGGGTGAGCGATGGATTGTCCGAACCTGAGGTACAAGTCCCCATGTCAGAGAACGGTACCCTTTTTTGTCGTGTGTTTGAGTCGCTGCCAGCATTGGGCAGTACAGGTTATTAATTGATCGGCTGTCAGGAATATACGCGCCGGAATTATGAATGAAGAATGTGGACTTGTATGGCAGAGCAGTGATCGCTTCGAGGGCACTCTTCGGTACATTTCCGGCTCGTTGAATCGCTGTCATTCCGTTGTACTTGCTACACACTGTGACAAACTGCCAGACCTCGTCGTTCCATGGTGAACGACTCGGCCCTTTACCCGTGCACGACGGTGGCACGCTTTCGCCAAAAGCCCCACGGAGAGAATAGACCTGACCACCCTTTCCAATGCGAAGAGTGAAGGAGTTATTCTCGTCTTGTTCGTGTCGAATTTGAGCATGAAAGACTTGTTTCTCATCCAGTCCTTCGGCCCAAAGGCTTGTGCTTGGTGTGTAATCAAGGGAAATCGAAGTGTTTCCCCGTTGGCTTTTCTCGGTTGCTGCAACGGTGGGAGGGAAGACGTCGAGTATCTGTTGGTCGGTGGTCTCAGATGCAGTTGAGTTCAGGACAAAAGAGAAAAGGATCAAGAGACTGGCGAAAATTCCAATTCTCATTCGTCGAACGAACGAGAGTGCGTAGAAGGATTTCATGTAATGTGGTGAGATGTTCTGTAGGAGTGTGGCGGCGACAACGCCACGGGGTGGTAGGTAAGTAGTACGGAGGGGTGAGGTACGTTTTTGTCGCCGAGAAGATCTGGTTGGCTCGAGCTGAAAGCCTTATTTGCTATGCAGTAGATTCTGAGTTGAGAAGGCTGTCACCACCCGATGCATTTGAATCGGCAAAATTGTGTATGCCGATACCAATTTGTTTCATGTTGTTTTGGCATGAGTTGCGACGGGCTGCTTCTCTTGCCTGCTGGACGGCGGGTAGAAGAAGGCCGACAAGTACACCAATGATGGCTATGACAACAAGCAGTTCAATTAGCGTAAAAGCAGGCCGCAGGGAGAGGTGATGATTGTGTTTCATTTCTTACCTCGGTATTCAAAAGAAGTGAGTCAGAAAAAGTGGGAAAAAGCCGAGTGGCTTCCAAATAATATGTATCCCAAGAATATTCTTAATCCTTCAATGTATGCCGCCGATTATCAATCAGGTATTTGCATGATAATAGCTGTCTTCCTCGTTCAAGCGAGTGCCAGACGAGTTTCAGGAACTAACTCTATTTGGGTAGGATGCCGCTTTTGTATGCCTTGCTGACCGCGGCTGGTGCGTTTGATACACCAAGTTTCTTGTAGATGTGTGATACGTGTGTGTCGACGGTTGAATAGCCGATGTCTAACTGTGTAGCTATTTCTTTTTTTACGAGACCTTCGCTGAGCATGGCAAGGATTTCACTCTCGCGTTCGGTCAACGTGTCAATCTGGAGCAGTTCTTTCTTAGTCATCTTTTCAAGAATGAACTGGGC
>JBDOMQ010000321.1:0-4053 GCA_039831725.1 Pirellulales bacterium | reverse complement strand
AGCGCGTATGGTGGGGAACGCATTGAAGTAGGTGTTGAGGGGCATGGTAGAGATCACCGAAACGCGCAGGGCGTTGCTTCAGATGGAAGTCCTTTGCGTGGCGAAAAAGGTTTTGTTTATGAAGGTGGTCACAGGGTGCCACTCCTGATGTGCTGGAGTCGGAAGATACCGGGGGGACGAAGGATACAGAATCAGATCATTGGACTCCATGATCTCTTTCGGACACTATGTGGGCTTGCCGGTGTTACAGTTCCGGCCAATCAAGCCAATGACAGCTATGATTTTTCTGCGATGTTGATAGCCAGGGGGATAGAGGTACCACTGGTTCGAGATTCGCTCTACATTCAATCGAACAGGCCGTGGGAAAAAAATACAAAGAAGATTTTTAATACATGGGCGGCATATGGTGTCACTGCAGTAGGCAATTCTACAGACATCTGGAAAGCAGTACTCGAATATAACACGAAAAATCTTGATGGCAGGAGTCATGCAAAATGTGTTGAACTGTTTCATCTGAGTAGTGATCCGTCAGAATCTCAGGATCTTTCAGCAGACGGTGTTCGGCGAGCTGCCTTGGAAGTGAAGTTTCACGACATGGCATCCGGTGAACGAACGGTGAATGAAGAATAAACTGAAAAAGAGTTTTTCAATTAAATTTGTAAAGGAAGAAATGAAGAATCAGATAATGTTTCGGAACGTAATTCGGAGTGTTCTATTTGGATGTCTGGTTTGGATGCTCGTTCAGGCTCAGATTACCTCGAATGGGGGCGTACAGAAGAGACGGTCAGAGGGCAGTGAAAGTTACGCTCCTGCTGTTCCAACTCCAACAATCCAGAGTGCTCGATATGGTGATCATGAGCGAAACGTAGTTGATCTTTGGCTGGCTGGGGAGAAGAGTCCAACCCCGCTTGTTTTGGTCATTCATGGGGGCGGGTGGCGAGGCGGAGCGAAGGAGCGTGTTGATCGTTTTGTAGACGTTCAAACATTGTTGAACGCAGGGATATCAGTAGCTGCGTTGAACTATCGGTTCGTTGATCAAGCAGTTCAGGAGGGCGTGGAACCGCCAGTCAAAGCACCCTTGCATGATGCTGCTCGGTGTCTTCAGTTCATTCGAAGTAAGGCAAAGCTGTGGAATATTGATACAACACAAATTGCTGCAGCTGGAGGATCGGCAGGAGCATGTTCAAGCCTTTGGCTGGCTTTTCATGACGATCTTTGTGAGCCCACTAGTAATGATCTGGTTGCTCGGCAATCTACACGTCTTTGTTGCGCTGCAGTAAAAGGTGCCCAGACGTCTCTTGATCCAAAGCAGATGAAAGAATGGACCCCGAATAGCAAGTATGGTGGCCATGCATTTGGATTTTTGGATTTTAAAACATTTCTCAATGGCCGTGATTCCGTTCTTCCGCTTTTAGCTGAATACAGCCCGTATAGTCTTGTTACAAAAGATGATCCCCCAGTTTATCTCATCTATTCTGCTCCGCCCTCTTTAGGGCAAGACCAGCGGGATCCTACGCACACTTCAAATTTTGGGGTGAAACTGAAAGAGCATTGTCAAGAAAATGATGTTTCCTGTGAACTCGTGTATCCTGATGCACCAGATGTTATTCATGCTAATGCAACTGCATTTCTTGTTGAGAAGCTTTCAGGTCGGTAGCTCGCAGCGCCAATAAGTGGTTCTCTGCTTGTATGCTGTGCTTGATCTGAAAATGAAAATTACTGGAGATTACTCTCCGTTCAATTTAAAATTCTGTGGACCGATATGATTGCTTTTTTTCGAAAACAGGGGTCTCTTGGTTTGTTAGAAATTTCTTAAAAACTTTTAGCCAAGAGTTTTTTTAATGAGTCAAATGTCTTATTCATGCAGTGTCAGATGTTTTGTCCTGCTCACCCTGTATTTGTCCCTTACCTGCTCAGTCCGCGGGGAAAATGAACTCTTGGCGTTTCCAGAAAGTGGCCCACTCCATCCAGCAGTCACTGCTTTTTTTAATAATGATGATGGGTTCATTCGTGAGGTTGTCATCCCCAGTATGGAGAGAGAGCGTAAGTGCAAAATACATGTAAAGATTGTCGCGACTGATGGCACCCCTCTACAAAGATGTCACGTTTCAGCTGAATTGCAGAAGCACGAATTTCTTTTCGGCCATTGCAATTTGGCAACAGAAAAAAGTCCAAGAAATCGACATCTGCTGAGTACTCTTTTTCACTTTACCTGTCCAGAGAATCTCACAAAATGGAAAAGCTATGCACCCGAACCAGGAGTCTATGACTTTTCAAAAATTGATTCCATGGTTGCCTATTGCGATGCAAAAGGAATCGGTATCGAGTGGCATTTTCTTTCTGGATATCATCCAGAATGGTTTGCTGCAATGCAGTCAAATGCTGAGAAGGAAGCGAGCCAACTGGCGAACAGCAGGGCCGTTCTCGAGCGGTATCAGGATAAAATTAGCTTCTTTCAGGTGTTCAATGAAGACTGGCACACTCACGTCGAGAGGGCGAAAGTTTTTTGTAATCAGACAGAACTTTTTAAAATACTTCGGAAGGAGTTCTCAGCAGTTGAACTCGGTGTATGTGATTGTTGGTCGTTCAATAAAGAAAATCGTTTGCCTAGAGTGGAGGATGTAAAGTCACGTTACCCGGGAATAAATTTTGTTTCGATGCACGCCCACAAACCGCGTCGTTTGTGGGCAAGCCCAAAAGAAATGTTTGATACATTTGATCAGTACAAAGGAAGTGACGTAAAAGTTCATGTCACGGAATTTGGGATAATTAAAGGAGAAATAGAAGGGGGCTATCGTTCAGGTGATTGGGACGATGCAACACTTGCAGAGTATTTCGTCCAAGTTGCTGCTACGGCTTTTAGTCACCCGTCAGTGCGAGTGCTCAACCTGTGGGCGAATTACGATAAATTCACAGGAAATCGCCTTTTTGGTGAAGATGGGAAGCCAACAGAACAATACGATGCACTGAATAGTCTCTTGAATCACAAATTGATCACTCGCGTGGCCGGTCAAACGGACCAGAATGGAGAGTGTGTTTTCAATGGTTTCCAAGGTCGGTATAAATTCTCAGTAAAGTCCGAGTCGGGGCAGCTTTTCATGGCAGAATTTGATGCCGGGCGCGGAGCAACGCATGTCGAAATGATGATAAATAAATCTGACGGCACCGCGTATGCAACGACTGATTGATGGTTATGGGACAGCGGAAGGACTCAGTGCCCTGGCTCTCATTAATTGCCATGAGGAGAGGGCGAGGCTACACGATTGAGATCACGAAAGATTGGTCACATAACAGTTGCATTGAGAACAATGGTAGGGCGATGTGAACTTTTTTTGTTCGAGTGTTCGTAAAACCCAGTTCAGTGATGAAGCTTTGACGTACTCCGACACGAATGCCCTACTGTTTTTCTGACGTTGTCATGAAAAAAAGTTCTTTGATCTGTCTCCACGTATGCTGCCGATGTTCTCTGCCGAGGCCATGTCCACTCGTGGGATAAATCACATGATTTTTGGTTCCACGAATTCTATTGAAAGCTGCAAAGCTTGTTGTTGGGGGGCAAATCTGATCTTGTAGTCCGATGCTCATAATAGTTGGACACGTAACTCGTTCGCAGAGATTCATCGTGTCAAAGTAGCTCATTGTTTTTAGAGCACTTGACCAAGAGCGATGTTGTTTTTGGTCTAACCATTTATCCATTTCGTCCCACTGCGTAAGTTTGAAGTAGTTTGTCCAATTGCAGAGAAATGGTATGTCTGCAACACATAGATCAACTCGATTGTCGAGCGCTGCTGTTGCAAACGCAAAACCTCCGCCCTGGCTTCCCCCCCATACGGCAATCCGTTCTTGGTCAACATTATTGAGAGAGCAGAGAAAACTAATAGCACGAATGCAGTCAAGGTAAGCGCCGCGATAAAAGTATGTGTCTCGGTCATCGAGCCCTCGTATCCAATAGTCTTGAGGTGTCCCGGACACGTCGTCTTGGCTGTTGCCATGTCCTCTTGGGTTGAATGAAAATACGATCAGGTTTTCTTGGTCACCAACAGGCTTCATGGC
>JBDOMQ010000148.1:0-4054 GCA_039831725.1 Pirellulales bacterium | reverse complement strand
GCCAGGTTTAATTTCAAATGGGTTGGAGTGCAGTGCATCGGCAGGGCGTGGTCCCTTTGGCCAAATGTCCAGAATGGGCCGTGTGCTACGCAACAAGACACTGGACATTGCGCGACGGGTAATTCTGTGCTGTATATCGATTCAGTCCAATGGTGTTTCACATGAAACACCATTGGGATCGCTATCCAGAAAAAGAAAAAGGCTGCAGAATGGTAGAACATCCTGCAGCCTTTTCGAAAGTGTTCTTGGGATTTCTAGTAGCGGTAATAGTCCGGCTTAAATGGACCATCAACTGGCACGTTAATGTAGTCAGCTTGTTCACTGGTCAGCCGAGTCAATTTGACACCGAGCTTGTCCAAGTGAAGGCGGGCCACTTCCTCGTCTAACTTCTTGGGGATCATATGGACGTCAACAGAGTAGTGATCGGTCTCACGGTTCGACCATAGTTCCATCTGTGCAAGCACCTGATTTGTGAAGGATGTGCTCATCACAAAACTTGGATGTCCAGTTGCGCATCCTAGATTCACAAGGCGACCCTTGGCAAGAATAATGACGCTTCGGCCACTCTCGTTGAACGTATACCGATCAACCGCACCAATGTCGGCAGCTTTGATTTCGTCCTTTGAAACTTTGCCATCAGCAACTTGCTGCTCGAGCCAAGCGACATCGATTTCTGTGTCGAAATGCCCAATATTGCAAAGAATTGCATCATTTGGCATGTGCTCAATATGCTTGCCAAGAATGATGTCCTTGTTACCAGTGGTGGTGACAAATAGGTTCCCTTCTTTGCAGGCATCTTCCATTGTGACAACTTCAAAGCCTTCCATCGCAGCCTGGAGGGCATTGATCGGATCGATCTCAGTCACGATGACACGGCATCCGTAGCTCTTCAGGCTGGCAGCACATCCTTTGCCAACATCACCATACCCACAGACAACAGCGACTTTACCAGCAAGCATGATGTCCGTTGCCCGTTTGACACCGTCCGCCAGGGATTCGCGGCAGCCATAGAGGTTATCGAACTTGCTTTTTGTAGCGCTGTCATTGACGTTGATTGCTGGAACTTGAAGGGCACCAGTTTTGTTCAGCACCTCGAGGCGATGGATTCCGGCGGTTGTTTCCTCACTGACACCGTAGATATTTGTAAGAAGTTCAGGAAATTGCTCGTGAACCATGGCAGTAAGGTCCCCACCATCATCGAGAATCATGTTCAGCGGCTTCCCTGAAGGAAACATGAGGGTCTGCTCAATACACCACTCAAATTCTTCATCAGACTCACCCTTCCAGGCGTAGACAGGAATGCCTGCAGCGGCTACAGCGGCGGCAGCATGATCCTGCGTACTGAAGATGTTGCAACTGCTCCACGTGACTTCTGCGCCTAGCTCAACGAGAGTCTCAATAAGTACTGCAGTCTGAATCGTCATGTGCAGACAGCCAGCTATGCGGGCACCAGCGAGCGGCTTTGAATCACCATATTTTTCGCGGAGAGCCATGAGTCCAGGCATCTCATTTTCGGCGAGTGTAATCTCTTTACGGCCCCATTCGGCTAGAGACATATCAGCAACTTTATATGGCAGGCGAGTATCAACTTGAGCCACAGGAACCTCCTCGGGCATTTTTAAATGAAATGGCAGGTAACAGATCTGCACTGTACTTAACTCATGTAACCGCACAAATTGTAACGCTTTAACGCACTGCGCACAGGCCGAATCTCTATACGGTCGATGAGATCGCACGAACCGGCGAAAAGGAAGGTTTAGGAAAAGCACCGATTAACGGGAATGTAGGGAGTTCCGTGCTTAGTCCTTGGCCTGCTCAGAGAAGGCCTGTTTGGCAGCTTCAACAAATCGTCTGACTAAATTGGGATCCTTCTGGCCTGGTGATGATTCGACACCGCTGGCTGTATCGACAGCGATCGCGCGAGTCGTCTGTATCGCATCCGTGACATTATCAGGTGTAAGTCCGCCAGCAAGTGTTGTCGGGACAGGAAGAACTGGTACATCTGCAACGGCCTGCCAATCGACGGTCTGCCCGGTGCCACCAAGAGCACCGGCATTGACGCCACGTGAAACACCGGCATCGAGTAACGCCATCGCAGGACGACAACCACACGCAGCAGCAGCATCGATCCACTGACGCGCCGTTGCGAATCGGTCTGGATCAATCGATGGTTTCTCAAGTCGTACCACCCGAATGACTGGGTATGGTTTCAATTCATCACAGCGCCAGGGGGGGTCGCTTTTCTCTGGTGGTCCATCAAAGAGACCATGAAGTTGGATCGCATCCAGACCAATCTGTTTTGCAAACGAAAGCATTTCACTCGAAGGTCGTCCTACGAAAACACCAATCCGAACAATACCCTTAGGTAGGTTTTTTGAGATTTCAGTCGCTCGCTTGAGATCGAGGCATCGCGGAGAACCCGTAATAAAATTCAAACCAATGGCATCAGCGCCTGAATCAGCGATCATCATGGCGTCCTCCACAGAGGTAACCCCGCATATTTTGACCTGAAACATAAAATCCCTCGTATTCATCAACAGCATTGCAGTGCAGAGGAGCTGCATTGATCCGCAGATTCCGCGTGGGTCTCCTGAGCCGAGTCGATTCACCCAACCGGAAAAGTCTATGCGTTGAGGCAACGGTACAGGAAGACACCAGATTCAGCCGACAATACTTCAGTGCAGTCAGGCCCGTTGTTCTCTCGACAGTTCTCCGCCCTATTCAAACGCGTCGAGCCCATCCTCGCAACTATTATATATATGTCATCATCGAAAAGTTTTTATCGCCTGGCCAGTCGTCCTTTTATGACTGTTCCTCGCGTGGGTTCCTTTCATCCTTCTCCAGATGCCACAAAGGCGATTGATGGATTATGTCGCGTTGTGAAACGGGCTGAGGGTATTGGCCTTCTTGTTGGCCCAGCAGGATGCGGGAAATCGCTTCTCTTGTCGTGCCTTCGTGAACGACTTGAGGGCGACTATGCTGTGGCAATTCTGTCGGGAGCTCGTATTTGTACCCGGCGTGGATTATGGCAGTCGATACTGTCAGATCTTGATGAAACCTACCGTGGTCTCGATGAAGAAGAATTACGGATTGGACTCGTCGACCGCATTCGTGGGCTTGCTGCAACAGGTTCTGGTCTAGTGGTACTCGTCGATGAATCACACACACTTCCACGTAGACTTTTAGAAGAATTGCGATTACTCACTGGCGTTGTGACTGCCTATCCCGCTGTCCATCTTGTACTTGCCGGTACAATTCGCCTTGAGGAAATGCTGGGTGAGCCTGATCTAGAGGGAATTGCTCAACGAATAGCGGTTCGTGGATACTTGGAAGCACTCGACTATGAGGAAACATGTCGATACGTTCGCACGCAAATGTACTGTGCTGGGCTCGATTGGGATACGAAATTTGAAGCAGAGTCCGATGCGGTTGTGTTTTCACTTACAGAAGGTGTTCCACGACTTATCAATCAACTCTGTGATCAGGCCATGCGATTAGCCGAGCAGAGGAAAGCAGATGATGTTGGTAAACATGACCTCGCATCCGCGTGGGAGGAGATTCAATGTCTTCCTGCACCAGCGTCGTTGCAAAGTGAAATTTCAAGACCAAACACATTTTCTGACTCTGATGAGCTGGAGCAATCTTGTGCATTATTGCCTGGCGAAGCAGATTATGCTGAAGAAGAAGTAGTTGAAGAGAGCTGCTTTGGAAATGACACAGAGTCAGCGGTCATAGAGTTCGGATCCTTTGAAGAAGAAGGCCAGGCAGATGGCCAGCAAATAGAGCAAGATACTTTAGCCGTAAACACAACATTATCTTTTACGAAGAAATCTTCTGCGGAACGCTATGAGTCTCAGGGAGTAAACAAAAAACAGCAACAGGAAGAAGATGAAATCTCTTCTGTTGGCTTTGAGGAATCGCAGCGAGCTACGGAATTTGCTGTCGAAGCTTTGATCAAAGAGGCACAGCAAGGGCTGGAAAAGTATTCCTGTACAAATGATGAAATAAAGCAGTCATCTCCTTTTCAAGAGGATGATTTGTGCCTTGGGTCTGA
>JBDOMQ010000328.1:0-4059 GCA_039831725.1 Pirellulales bacterium | reverse complement strand
TCTGTCACGTTGCCAGTAACCCCGAGTTTCTTAAAGAGGGGGCAGCGATCGAAGATTTTCAACGGCCTGACCGTGTGGTGGTGGGTGTGCGAACCCCCGAAGTTGCCGAGAAACTCCGAAGGCTCTATGCACCATTTCTACGAACGGAGCGACCGTTTCTTGTCATGTCGCCCGAGAGTGCCGAGATGACCAAATACGTGGCAAATTCACTTTTGGCGACAAAAATAAGTTTTATAAATGAAGTTGCAAATCTTTGTGAGCGAATGGAAGCCGATGTTGATGACGTCAGGCGAGGCATTGGGCACGATAGTCGGATAGGTTTTTCGTTCTTGTTTCCGGGTGTCGGTTACGGAGGAAGTTGTTTCCCAAAAGATGTCCAGGCGCTTTCTTCCATGGCGCGTGATCGCTCAAGTGAACTACTGATTTTGCATGCAGTGCATGAAGCAAACCTCACGCAGAAGCAAGTTCTCGGAAAGAAAATAGTCGATTATTTTGATGGTAATCTTGAGGGCCGTCGAATAGCTCTCTGGGGACTTGCTTTTAAGCCGCGGACAGATGACATCAGGGATGCCCCGTCGCTCGATCTAATTGATGTACTTCTTGCCGGCCGTGCTAAGATTCGGGTGTTTGATCCTGAAGCTATGCAAAATGTCCAAGACAAATACGGTAGTGCACTGGAGTACGCATCAAGCCCGCTGGATGCTGTTAGTGATGCAGATGCACTCGCGATCGTGACAGAGTGGGGAGACTTTCGCCGGCCGGACTTCAAGGCTCTCAAGGCAGCAATGGCGAGTCATGTGATCTTTGACGGCCGCAACATCTTTGATAGTGCTGAAATGCTTTCAAACGGCTTTCTCTACCATTCAATAGGCCGGCCTGTTGTTGACGGTTGGCCCAAAGAGGCCGATTCTGGCTGATTGCCGTCAGTCGACTGCCTGCTTTATGTCGCGAGTTGTGGTGATCCCTTGTTGAGAAAATTGGATAAAATTGTCGAAGCCGTTTGACATGTTTTTTTCAAAGCGGTTAAAGTCCTCATTAGTAATTGAAGCTTTAATGAGTATTCGTATAAAGCCTCTTCCCTGATTTATTATCTTCTTCGGAGTTGAACGTCCGTGAAACTTATTTCCGCAGCCGCTGCCATGGCGGTGCTTGTTCCCTCTTTTGTTCAAGCCTCTGACGCAAGTAGAGTACCTCCATCAGCGAGTTTTTTTAGTAGCTATGGTCTTTTTTGGATCGTGGCGATCATCGGCTCTGGTTATGCCCTTTGGCAAGCGTGGCAGTTCTTTCAGTGGATGGAAAGTCAGTCAGGTGGTTCTGAAAAGAACATAGAAATTGCAGGATATGTTCGTACGGGTGCTGACGCCTATCTGAGGCAGCAATACAAAGTAGTTGCTGGATTTTTTGCGGTTATCTTTGTTCTCCTCCTCTTTATGGCCTTTGGGCTCAATGTTCAAAGCGCATGGGTTCCATTTGCTTTTCTTTCTGGTGGCCTGTTCTCTGGTCTGGCTGGTTGGTTTGGCATGAAGACGGCGACTCTTGCGAGTAATCGAACTGCGGCTGGTGCAGAGAAAAGTCTGAATGATGGCCTTCAGGTAGCCTTCCGTTCAGGTGCAGTGATGGGGCTTACTGTAGTTGGTCTCGGTTTGCTGGATATTGTTGTTTGGTTTTTTATCCTGTACTGGCTTGTGCCTTTGTTCTCGTCACCGCTGTCGCTTGAAGAGATCACTGTCACGATGCTTTGTTTTGGGATGGGAGCCAGCTCGCAGGCGCTCTTTGCCCGTGTTGGCGGCGGTATTTTTACAAAAGCGGCGGATGTTGGAGCCGACCTTGTTGGTAAAGTGGAGCAAAACATTCCCGAAGATGATGCCCGTAATCCAGCAACAATTGCGGACAATGTGGGTGATAACGTTGGCGATGTTGCGGGCATGGGAGCCGATCTATATGAGAGCTATTGCGGTAGTATTCTTGCGACTGCCGCGTTGGGTGTTGCTGCTTTTTCTGGGGTGTCAGAGAAAGATTATTTTATGCAACTCAGTGCTCTCTTTTTACCGATCCTGATTGCTGCAGCGGGCATTGGCCTTTCTGTGTGGGGGATTTGGCAAGTCAAAACTCAAGAAGATGCATCTCAGCGGTCACTCCTAGCGGCACTGGCTCGCGGCATTAATCTTTCGACTCTTGCCATTGTCGGGGCTGCTGTCGTGCTAACCTTCTTGTTGCTTGGGTGGTCACACATCGGCGTGGGGGTCAGCGTCATTGTAGGTCTGGTTGCAGGTTGGCTCATAGGAAAGTGGACAGAGTATTCAACAAGCAATGAGTTTGCACCAACCAAAGAATTGGCTGACCAGGCTCTAACTGGTCCTGCTACGATAATTATTGGTGGTGTTGCCGAGGGAATGCTTTCCGTGTGGGCACCAGTCATGGTTACAGGTGTTGCGACGTTGTTAGCCTTCGGGTTTGCGAACGGCTTTAGTTTTTCTGATCCGAATGCGTTTGCTCTTGGCCTATACGGCGTTGGGATTGCAGCTGTCGGAATGCTTTCTACGCTTGGCATCACGCTTGCCACTGATGCCTACGGCCCCATTGCTGATAACGCAGGAGGTAATGCTCAAATGGCTGAAATGCCAGAGTTTGTTCGCGAGCGAACAGATGCACTGGATGCGCTCGGAAATACGACAGCAGCAACGGGTAAAGGCTTTGCGATTGGCTCAGCTGCTCTGACCGCGTTGGCATTACTCGCGGCCTATGTTGAAGAAGTGCGAATTGGATTCGAACGATGGGGTGAATCAGCTGTTACAGTGACCGAGAATAGTACCGCGCAGGCTGGATCATGGGTCAAGGTGTCAGGCGACGTGCTGGTCAAGGCTGGCGAGACACCTGTGGAAAACCAGACATGGCTTCTTGTCGATGATCGGGAACTACTCAAGGCCATTCCTGATTACGAAAAGTTACCACGTGGTTCTGTCATACAGAAAATGCCCGAGACCAAGCCGCTTCAGACAGCACATGATCTCGTTGAAGTGCGGGCAGCGAGAATGGCCGACTTTATGCGATTTTATGACGTGACACTCATGAACCCGAAGGTGCTAGTCGGTATGTTTCTTGGAGCGATGAGTACGTTCGTGTTTTGTGCGCTCACGATGAAGGCTGTGGGCCGTGCTGCTAAGGGTATGGTTGAAGAAGTTCGTCGGCAATTTCGTGAGAAGCCCGGAATCATGGAGGGTACCGAAAAACCGGATTACGCGGCTCCAGTTGCCATCAGTACGAAGGCAGCCCAGCGAGAGATGGTGTTGCCTTCTTTGCTCGCATTGTCTGCGCCAGTTGTCACCGGCTTGCTTCTTGGCGTTGGTGGTGTCATGGGATTGCTTGTTGGTGCCCTTACCACGGGCTTTTGTGTCGCTGTCTTTATGGCAAATGCGGGTGGTGCGTGGGACAATGCCAAGAAGCATATCGAGAGTGGTGTGCACGGAGGCAAGGGTACTGAGGCCCACAAGGCAGCAATTGTGGGCGACACAGTCGGTGATCCCTTTAAAGATACAAGTGGCCCAAGCCTGAATATCCTGGTGAAGCTTATGAGCATGGTCAGTGTGGTAGCAGCGGGACTTGTGGTCAGATATAGTCTTGAGGCGCTCGGTATCTTTTGAGTGACGGCTTTGGTTTCCACGTTGAAGTAGCTCATTCGTCCGGTTCACGGGCGGGTGTTCTTACCACTCCGCATGGACAGGTGCAGACGCCACTTTTTATGCCAGTGGCGACACTGGCGTCCGTCAAAGGTGTGGATATAGCTCGTGTAGTCGAGACGGGCTCTTCAATGCTGTTGGCGAACACCTATCATCTGCACCTCAGACCCGGCGAAGAGTTGGTGTCTCGAGCGGGTGGCATTGGGAAATTTATGGGATGGTCTGGCCCGACCCTTACTGACAGTGGTGGCTATCAAGTGTTTAGCCTAGCTGAGCAAGTTAAGGTGACCGATGACGGGGCAACGTTTCGCTCGCACCTGGATGGTTCTCTGGTTAATCTGACTCCAGAGAAGGCAGTTGCCATTCAAGAATCGCTAGGAGC
>JBDOMQ010000392.1:0-4061 GCA_039831725.1 Pirellulales bacterium | reverse complement strand
GGATTCGTAAGAACGCCGCATCACTCAATCTCAATGCTGACCGAATTGGGGCGTGGGGCAGTTCAGCCGGCGGGCACCTGGTAGCTCTTTTGGGAACACTCGACCCACCTGATAGTGAAGGAACCTCGAGCCAAGTCCAAGCTGTCTGTGATTGGTTTGGCCCGACAGACCTCCTGACCATGCCCCCAAATACAATCTCCGAGACCAGAACTGAAGCAGACATTGCACAATCAAACGGTGCAAAGTTACTTGGAGCGACGGTCCGAGACGTACCGGCATTAGCCAAGCAAGCGAGTGCTCTCTATCAGGTTTCAGATGATGATCCACCATTCCTGATTATGCATGGCGAAAAAGACCCTGGTGTTCCGCTATCACAAAGCCAGCGATTGCATGAAAAGATTTTAACTGCTGGAGCACAATCGGAACTCAAAGTGATAGCCAATGCTGGGCATGGCGGCAAAGAATTTCAAACACCTGAAGTGAAGCAACTGGTGCTGGACTTCTTTTCAAAGATATTAAAAGAACAGTGAGTGATTCAAACCGTGCATCACTTACACCCTCCCGCCATTGAATCACTGAACACCACATCCAAAACTCACCATCTCGTCACACAGCAAAGGCCTTTCTTCATGAAACGTTTCTTCTCGTTTTTAATGCTCTGTTCGTCAGCAATGTTTGCTCATGCGGCTCAGGGAGAGCGTCCAAACATCATCATGTTTCTGATCGATGATCAGAACCCGTCAAGTATTGCCGCTTTTGGGGGCGACACGTACACGCCGAATCTCGACCGTATGGCAGAGGAAGGCATGAAATTCACCCGGGCGTATGTGAGCAGTTCGGTATGCACGCCTTCCCGATACACCTTCCTGACTGGTCGGTTTGCTGGAAACTCGTATAGCAAAAGGTATCTCGATGAAGTTGGTGGAAAAGAAAACCAGGGCCTTCCTAATTTCAATGTCTCACTTGAACGCGACAATATGAATGTGGGTAATGTTCTCCGTGAGGCTGGCTACACCACTGGGTTTGTTGGGAAATATCATCTCACTTCGAAGCTGGATTTCCCGGAGTTCTACAAAGGCAAAAACGGATGGATCGACATTCCGAAAGACGCGAGCCCCGGCCCTGAAACCTCGGCTCAGTTCAAACACAATGAACGCTGGATGTGTCGTTACCTTCAAACGCTGGGTTTTTCCTGGGCGAAGAATGTCTACCCGGAAAACATTCATAGCCCGTATTCATCACACAACCCAGAGTGGACAACAGTGGCAGCTTTGGAATTCATTGAGGAGAACAAGGACGGGCCTTTTTATCTCCATCTATGCAGCACACTCCTCCACGGGCCCGATAAGTCTTGGCGAAAATCGATGGATCATCCACTCATAACTGGAGAAGGAGAAGTAAAAAGTCTGCCTGAGTGCATGACGCCTCGAGCAGACCTCCTCAAAACAATTTCGGAAAAAGGCTTTGATCCTGACAGTCATGTGGCTGGTGAGGCGTGGATCGATGATTCACTTGGAGCAATCCTTCGAAAACTCAAAGAACTTGGAATTGATGACAACACCTTGGTCATTTTTGCACCCGATCACGGCCGTGACGGCAAGGCATCCGTCTTTTCACATGGTGGCTGTAAGGTGCCCATGATCATGCGTTGGCCGAACGGAATCCCAGCAGGTCTAGTCTGTGACGAACTCGTACAGAATATCGATCTTGCACCAACGTATTTCGAACTTGCTGAAGCCAAGAAACCAGATGCGTACCATTTTGATGGAACAAGCCTTACTCCACTTTTCGAAAACGGAAAAGCCAGTGGCTGGCGAGATCATGTATACCTTGAAATGGGAGCAGCGAGAGCGACGGTCACAAAAGACTGGTCTTACATCGCCGTTCGTCATACCAAAGAACAGGTCGCAGCAATTGAAAAAGCTTCGCCGCAGAACTTGCCAAAAGCATTGTCTTACATCGGGCGTTTAGGTATTGGAGTCAGAGGGGCAGACCACCCCGGGTTCTTTGAAGAAGACCAGTTGTACAACCTAAAAAATGACCCGAAGGAAATGCTGAACTTGGCGAATAACGAAAGACAGGCTGATCGCCTGAGAGAAATGCGTTCTCTCATGAAGCAAGACCTCGAAGCAATTGGTCGTCCTTTTGGAGAGTTCATCCCAGGCCTCAACACCTCGCCCCCTGGTCAGATCAACGAACAGCTTGCATTGGTGAAACAAATCGAAATCCAAGGGAAAAAAATCACAGTGCCAGAGGCGTTGAGAGGCAAGGCAGGAGAAACCGATCAATCAAAAGTGGATGATAAAATAAATAAGAAAGCGAAACGCGAACTCCGTAAAAAATTGAGGCAGGGAAGCAAGAGTGAGAATGATCCGAAGATATCAGAATGAAACTTCATAGTTTTTTGATCATCTAAAATATTCGTGCTCATGGCCAACTTCACTGGTGTACAACTGCAATGGCAACGGCAATGCCTGCCAAGGAATCGTACTCACAATCGCCACCCCCTGCTTTGGGTGCCATCGAAAAAGCACTAATTGTACCGAATATTACCCAACTGGTGGCACATGGGATCAGATTGGTAGACAACCGCCAAAGCGTGCAATGACAATATACCTCAGGAACCCGACGGACTGTCTCATTGACTGATGGCCCGAAAAATACAATAACTCTGAGACAAGCCCATTCACCGCAAAAGTTGAATCCGGAAGCAATACATTCACATTCGACGTCTCGTCAAAAGATAAATAAGCAGATCTTTGCACAAAGGCATTTGACAAGATGACAGGAGTTCACTCGCTGGGCCCGTTGATGAAAAACCTCCTCGTTACAGTGTTCACACTTGCCACGATTACGGCCCATGCAGCTGGGCCACCAAACTTTGTAGTCGTGTACGTTGATGATCTCGGATGGTCGGAGACATCGGTTGAGATGATCAAGGACCGAGAAGATACACGCAGCGATTACTTCCAAACGCCACACATCGCACGAATAGCGAAAGACGGCATGGTACTCTCGGCGTGTTACTCACCGTCAACCTTGTGCGCACCCTCACGAAACAGCCTGCTGCATGGAATGACACCCAGCCGGCTTCGCTACACCGTACTGTCTTCGATTGAGGCAAAGAAACAGTACATGGGAAAAATAACGATTCCGCAGGCACTGAAGAAAGCAAACCCCTCCTATCGAACGGCACATTTTGGCAAGTGGCACAACGAAAGTATCAAACCCACAGAAGCGGGTTACGATGTCACTGATGGGCCGAATGGCAATGGGCCGGGCGACTTTGCTGATGACGGAAAAACTCCTCTCCCCGAAGAAGACCCGAAGCGAATATTCTCGCTTACTCAAAAAAGTATCCAGTTCATGGAGCAGCAAGTCGAACGGAATCAGCCGTTTTATTTGCAACTTTCGCACTATGCCATGCATATCTGGCATGACTCTCTGAAAGAAACTCGCGAGAAGTACAAGACACTGCTACACGGAAGCAAGTACCAGAGAAAAGATACCACCCCTGAGGAATCCGTATCCATTTCCATGTACAACCATAATTGGATCATCAACTATGCTGCCATGCTGGATGATATGGATCGAGCAACCGGGACATTACTTGACGCAATCGACGACCTGGGGATTGCTGAGAATACGTTTGTCATTTTCACATCTGACAACGGCGGTGGTTTCCGTGGCAACGCACCCCTACGAGGTGGAAAAGGAAATCTCTACGAAGGTGGAATCCGCATGCCCAGCATGGTTCGTGGGCCCGGAATCAGCCCAGGAACGTATTGCGATATACCAATCGTGCAATGGGATTTCCTGCAAACGTTTTATGATTTGGCAGGTGGGACACAACCACTGCCACCCGAGCTAGACGGAGGAAGCCTGCGAGACGTCTTCATGCGAGGGAACGAAGGCAAGGTCACGCGAAACACCACGCCACTCGTCTTTCACTTCCCCTGGCACACAGGTGATCCCGAGTCTGTGGTTCGCATGGGCGACTACAAGTTAATAAAAAATCTCGATACGCTGGATGTTGAGTTGTACGATGTCGCCAATGATAT
>JBDOMQ010000206.1:0-4082 GCA_039831725.1 Pirellulales bacterium | reverse complement strand
GAGGATAACTCGAGAGCCCTCCTCCTTCAGCAAGCTCACGACGGAAATTTTCAAGATGTTTTTCTGTGAGTCGACCTTCGAGGAAAGCACGCGAATAGATACCCGGAGATGCGTGCCCCTGAAAATACACCTGGTCACCAGAGTAATCCTCGCCACGACCACGAATGAAGTGATTCAATGCAACTTCGTAGAGCGTTGCTGCAGAGGCATATGTTGAAATATGCCCTCCTATGCTCTTGTCCTCCCGATTTGCTCGAACCACCATTGCCATAGCGTTCCAGCGAATAATACTTTTGATTCGTCGCTCTAATTCACGGTTACCGGGAAAAGCCGGCTGTCGATCTGTAGGAATAGTGTTTATGTACGGAGTGGTAACAACAAAAGGAATCTGCACACCGAGGCGGTATGCCTCTTGCTCGATGGCGTGCAGCAAATAGGTGGCGCGATCAACCCCTCTGCTTTCCAACACATACCGGAGGGAATCAAGCCACTCCTGAGTTTCAGTTGGATCAGCATCTATGACCGAAACACCATCTGAGTGTTTCGGCTGGCCACCCGCTGAACCAGTGGCTTGCCCAATTGACATCTGCGAATGGCCACCACGAGGTAATGCGCCACCTCCTGAAGCCATTCCGGCGTTAACCGCCCCGATACCTGTAGATTCACCGCGGGACTGATCCAACTCGGAACTGGCCATTGATTTCTCCAACATGAATGATTTTTCCACATTATCACGAAGGTTTCCGCCGGCGTAAAGGTCTACCCGGATTTGGATGAAGAGACACAAATGCCCCAAAATCCTTTTAGCGTGCTGTAGAACCAGTACGTGGACGGAAAATTTCGGTCGCCAATCCGAAGTAATTTTCGGCGGAAAAGGCCACAGTTTCCCCTAAGGTGGGGTGTGGATGAATAGTTTCTGAAAGATCTCTGGCCGTACAGCCCATTTCAATAGCAAGAGCACCTTCTGCAATGAGTTCGCCCGCGCCCGAGCCTACTATGCCGACACCAAGCACCTGATCTGTCTCTGGATCAACAAGCATCTTCGTCATGCCCTCTGTTCGTCCGAGGGCGTGCGCACGTCCACTCGCAGCCCAAGGATACCGGCTGATCTCTACTTCACGTCCTGACAATTCGGCCTCCCGCTCAGTCAGACCGGCCCACGCAATCTCGGGGTCGGTAAAGACAACAGCGGGTATTGCCCGTGGTTCAAACAGTGCTGGTTCTCCATGAAGTGACTCAACGGCCACCTTTCCCTGATGGCTCGCTCGATGCGCCAACATCGGCTCCCCACACACATCACCAATCGCAAGAATGTGAGAATCGCCTGTACGCTGCTGCTTATCGACTTCAACAAAACCTTTTGCGTCAACAACAACATTGGTATTTTCCAGCCCAATGCCATCCGAATTGGGTCTGCGGCCAACAGCCACAAGCACTCGAGAGAACATCTCGGTAGTCTCTCCATCTGGACCATCGAAAGAAACTTCAACTCCGTCGCCGCTTTCCTTTAGCCCAACGACTTTTGTATTCAAACGTATGGCTTCGAAGAGACCTTTGAGTCTTTTGTGGAGTGGTTTGACAAGATCTTGATCTGCCCCAGGCAGGAGACCATCCGTAAGTTCAACTACTGAAACCCGCGAACCAAGTTCCGCGTAAACGGTACCCATCTCCAAACCAATATAACCACCACCGATCACCAGTAGCGAATCCGGCACGTCCTCTAACTGGAGGGCTGACGTAGAATCCATAACACGAGAGCTACCGATATCAAATGCTGGAATCCGAGCAGGACGAGAACCACTGGCCAAAATACAGTGATCGAAGCTGAGCGTTTGGTTGCCAGAATCTTTCTGTATTACCTCAATTGCGTTTGGTGCAGTAAAGATCGCCTGCCCCTGTAAGACCTGTACATTCCGTCTTTTGGCAAGCTGTGCCAGGCCACCGGTCAGGTCACTAATTACTTTTTCCTTACGACTCCTGACAGCATCAATATCGATCTCTGGTGCTGGAAAATGCACACCCCAGTCCTGCATTTCACGCGCTTCGGCAACAACGCGACCGACGTGTAATAGTGCTTTTGACGGAATACATCCTCGCAGCAAACAGGTACCACCAAGTCGCGCATCCTTTTCGACAAGCGTTACTTCCATACCAAGATCCGCGGCCATAAAGGCTGCAGCGTAGCCACCAGGGCCTCCGCCCAGCACCACAAGCGGTGCATGCATGAATTACTCTCCTAAAAGCGTGTGTTTTTTTCTCTCTCAAATAGTTTCGCAGAAGCTGGAATCGCCTCCAACAGGTAACTTGTTGTAGTTTCGATAGCAATTTCATACAAGAAACCACTCGAAACGACCGACGTAATGGCCTCCTCCTCCCTCCCTTTCTGGATCGCACGTTTGTTCGCAAATGTCCGATCTGCAGCACAACTTGATAGAGAAAGCGTTGCTGCGTTTCGAATTGCAGCTGGCTGTGTCTTGGTTGCTGATGCACTACTTCGCAGCCGTGACTTCTGGCTTTTCTTTTCACCGGAAGGGATTTTCCCTCTCGGCACCCTCCAAACATATTTAAAGGCAGGCTGTTGGTCGCTGAATTTCCTGAATGAATCCCTGTGGTGGCAAGGAGTGATGCTTGCAGCTGAAGCAGTGGCCGGCCTTTCATTGATAGCAGGCTACTTTTCATCAGTTTCTTGCTTTGTGGCGTGGATCGTGTGGACCAGTATTCTCAGACGTACAGAACCAGCGGCAAATGCAGGCGACTACTGGATGGCTTGCCTTCTGTACTGGGGCATGTTTCTACCACTCGGTGACATGTTTTCCATTGACTGCCTTCTCCAAAAGAAAAAGACATGTGCGACCAATAGCCTCGCGTCAGCAGCGTTCCTCGCGCAAGTACTTGCTGTATATGTGTATGCGGGCATCAGCAAGCTTCAGGGCAATTGGCTTAATGGTTCTGCACTTGGATATATCCTGTCTGTTCACGATCACGGAACGAGGGTGGGCGAACTCCTTAACACGTCCAAATTAGCTACAAGCTTTCTGACAACATCCACACTTGTGCTTGAGATCGTTGGGCCATTCCTTTTTCTTCTCTGCGGCAATCGTTCCGTACGACGATACATCGCTTTCTTCTTCATTCTTTTTCATATCGGCATCTGGATAACTCTAAGCGTTGGCATGTTTTCACCGATTGGTATTACTGCATGGCTAGCATTAACGCCATGGCACACGAATCGTACAGAACCACACCCTGAAAAACTGGATCCCAATCAAGGTGATAAACCCTTCTATCAACGTCTGGAAAGACTCCGAAATTGTGTTGTGATCACATCCCTTTTCGTGGCCGGGCTGGCTTTTTGCAACAATCTCATTCTACCCGGCGAAAAACGCCCTCACTGGATTACGCTAGCCATCAACGCACTTACACTCCAACAACCCTGGGGTATGTTTGGGCGAGTCGGTCCACAGGAGCAGTGGGTTACAGGAAAGGCTACCCTACGAGATACCAGCGTCGTTGACTTACTGCGACAAGGCAGTCACTACAACGCCGTTCGTCCACCAGGTGGATTTTCGTCCCTGCCAAACCATCGCTGGCATAAGATTTTCTGGGAATTACCAAAAACACGACAGGCGCCACTTCGAGAGGATGTTGCAGCAGGGCTTGTTGCCGACTGGAACCGCCGTCATCCAAATTCAAAAGCAGTTCAGACACTTGAAATCTACTTCACCCAAGTGATTCATGAAAATAGGGGTACTGCGCACGAATTCCCGCAACTCAACCAGGAGGGCATTGCTCGGGACGTTGCACCAGACACTATTTTAAGACAGTGGCTCCTTGCATCCTGGCCACCTCGAAGAAACGGTTCCGGGAGTCTTGATCGCTTCCTTGAAGAAACCGATCGACACCGAAACAACGAATGAAAAAATTGAGAATTCTATCCTGAAAAAAGTTACACTTATATTTCAGACTAGCTTTATTGATCTATTGCGAGAGTGGCGGAATTGGCAGACGCGCTGGATTTAGGTTCCAGTACCGCAAGGTGTGGGGGTTCGACTCCCCCCTCTCGCACTAACGCGTGATGCAGC